>JAEOUM010000121.1 GCA_016839275.1 Candidatus Thorarchaeota archaeon | reverse complement strand
GTTCTACTGCAGATGGACTATACAAGTCAGCTTCTTTCAGTACATCAGTTATTAATCCTCTGAATTGTTTCTTATCAAATGCCATTTGCAATCCTCCAAATTTCTTCTGATTGACAACAGTGCCCCTTTTGTCCAAATATATCAGAAAATCCAGTTTGTTGTTTGATAAACACCAGTAACTCTGGGTTTTCTTTAAAGTACTCTTTCCACAAACTTCTGTAGTATTCGGAACATTCTTTTTGATTAATAGATTGTCTACCTTTTGCTTCTTTCCATGACAATCCAGTGCTACCGTCCTCAAAAACCTTAAAGGATTGGTAGCACTCTTCAATGGATTTGTTTCCCTTAGATTTGATTCTAGCGTAAAAAGCTGAAAATCTCCTATCCCCCTTAGAACTACATTCAAGATATGGAGGTGATCCAAATTTAAGCATAAGTTCTCCTTATATACCGCAGACGCCGCCTTTGCAGCCCTCTTCTGTTTCATCAAAGATAACCCCCCGCTTTGAAACGGCATCGGAATAATCAACGGGTGTATGGGGCTGACCTCCCCTTGATCCATCGGGATAGACCGTGATTCCTCTGAGTTCTGGTGCATACTTGAAGAGGATTTGACTGAGACCTTCCACTGTGTCTGGATTGTTAAGCTTAGTGCCCCAAGCAGGAAGATTAAGTGTGCTACTAATACCCATGTCCACATACTTCTGGACATAAGCCTGGAAAGCAACACGTTTCTCTGGTTCTGCAGCCAGAGCATAAGCTGTCTGAATTGCATTCGGGTCTACTCCTGTTTCATGGATGATTCGGTCTGCAGTAGCGTCGATGACGTATTGATACTTCCACCTTGTACCACCTTCAAGATACCGCCTTTTGTACGCAACCGAATATATGGGTTCAATCCCAGTAGAAGTAGATGCCAAAATTCCAATTGTTCCGGCGGGTGCAATTGCTCTAAATTTCTTCGGATGCGATAGATAGAATCTGTCACAGTGTTCTCTAGCAGCTCTCTCCGATTCATTAACATATACCTCCAACCATTTATCTAGTTCAGGATTCTGAGCATAATCGTAACCACGCTGAAGCAGCCACTCATGTACTCCCATTAATCCTAATCCTAGTTTTCTATTCTTCTCTCGTACCTCCTTTACTTTGTTATATGGTAGGTCAGCACGAATAGTGCCACATACCAAGAACTTAGAAGCGAGAGCTGTAACATCGGCCATCTCTGCAATTGAACTAATATTACCAAGGTTGAGGCTACCCAGATTGCACACATCACTATCGTCTTCGCTAGTAAACTCAGTACAAGCATTTCTGAGGGTGTCATTCTCATTCTCCCAAAAGTTGTAGCAATGTCCAGGTTCTCCTGTCTCACACATTTCCCTCACACTGTCATGCCAGAGTTGAGGAACATCTTCGTAGTGGTATCCTTCAATGAACTCTGTATCCCAATTAATACTGATGTTCGTCATATCGAGAGGGGCAGGGAAGTTGAAATCTTCAGCCTTCAATTGCTTAATAGTTTCACTCCACCGCTTTGCTTTCAGGAAGTCTTGGACATCACCATGTTGCCAGTTCAAAGAGGCAAAGATAGCTGACCGTCTGCTTCCTCCTTGCATGACGTTACGTCCGATTTCATTGATACTGTGCATGAGGGGTATTGGGCCTGAAGATATACCGCCCGTCCGTGAAAGTCTTCGACCACTTTCCCTAAGAATCGAGTAATCGACTCCAATCCCTCCACCGGACATGAGGCAATCTGAAGCTCGCTGTACAATGCGACCCCATTCTTCTCTTGTGTCTTCTTCTGCTTTGAGGCAGAAACAGTTATTGTAAAATGATACTGGTCTTCCTGCATAATATAAGTACCGTCCTCCAGGGATAAACTTCTGTTCGATTAAGTATTGGGTCAATTGGTCTCGGTCGTCTTTAGACATTAAGGCGTGTGCGGTTCCCCCCCTAGTACCACACACGTCCTCAACAAGTCTTCGACACAAGATAGGCCAACTGTCGTTCGGCCCTTGGGCGTACTTAAGTCTAAAGATGTTCTCTGCGAACGGAGTCTTCCATTCGAATTTAGAACTCATTAGTGGTGAGTAACCTCCTGTGTTAGTTTATCTAGCATTGCGCTCATCATTGCCACTGTCTCGTGGCAGGATTTACATACGTATACTTCTTCATCAGTAAGTGTGCGGAAGCCTGATACATCTAAGACCTTCCCACATCGACCACACTTACTCGTCTGAGGCGTATCCGTAGATTTCCTCAATATCTTCTCTGTAGTCATTGATATTCTCCTCAATAAAATCCAACAAACAAAAGAGCAAATCATCCATAGAAATATCCATGTGCTCAACCAATTCAGCAGGAGAATACTTGTCTTTCCAATAAGTTAATAGTGCGTCCATTAGCGGTTGTCTCCGTCTCCGGTTAGGGTGGATTGAGCTGCTCTCTTGCCAAGTTTATCTATATTCATTTGAGCAACCTGCTCCAACGTCATTCCAATATCTCTCGATAAAGCAGAGATATACCACAATACATCCCCCAGTTCTCGTGCTAGATCGTATCGTCTAGTCTCAGATAGCTCACCCCCATCATCACGAAACATCTTCTTTACTTTCTCTGCTACCTCACCAGCCTCTCCAGTTAAACCCAAAGTAGGGTAGATCAGACGAACACTCTCTGGGTAGATGGCAGTTGAAGTTGCTAAGTGTTGATAATCATTCAGTGTCATTCTTGTTATCCTTCCAAAATAAAAACATTAAGTTACAACAGGCATGTGATAGATGTGATTTACCTGTCTCTGGGTCGAGTCGTTCTCCCCTCACATATGCAATGATATGTCTCATTAAAGCTGATACCATTCTTGGTCGAGACAATCCCTGCCAATTATAATCAGCATACTTCTTGGCTCCGAAGGTCATTACATCAGCGACTTCTTGAAGGAAGTCCCATTCCATTAAATCCCAACGAGTCTTTGTACCATCACCTTTTGT
>JAEOUM010000120.1 GCA_016839275.1 Candidatus Thorarchaeota archaeon | reverse complement strand
GATATACCTGGACGCGATGGAAAGAATGTCAGCGATCGTTTCCATCTCAATATCACGTGATGACAAATTATTTCTCCTCACAACCGTTCTTAATGGCATGCGTATACAATTGCATACTATTGTATACATTTCTACATTCATCGCCTAATTAACTCTTGGGAAAGTACATTTTGTATTAAGAAGCGTTCCAAGCTATAATTCTCATTTACGCCAGATTCTCCATTGCTTTGAGGCATTTTTGAAGGACATGGCAGCCTTTTGATAATGTCTGTCTAAAATCTATAGAACTAGTGAAACCTGAAAGGAATAAACTCCATCCAACAGCATAATAATACAGGTTTTCCGCAGCCTTCGGTGACACACCAAAAGAACAATTAAGGGCCTTCTCAACGGGTGAGAAAACTCTCATTCCAGCCTAAGCTCTACTAATCTGTGTGATGATGCATCAAATGACAACAACGTCTTTCTCTTCTGAACAAAGTCAACCTGTGATGCCAGGGCCATACAGAGTTGTAGGAGCAACGAGCTTTGGGATTTTTCTAAGTGCTCTAGATGCCTCTATTGTAAATGTTTCACTCGTCACCATGATGGGAAGTTTTGGCGTTACAATCGATGCAATTCAATGGGTTGTTGTTGCGTATCTCTTAATCTTGACATCCACGATGCCGCTTATGGGTAAATTCGGAGACCGTTTCGGTAAGAAGAGAATTTTCCAACTGGGTATGTTGGTGTTCATCGCAGGCTCCTTTGGTTGCGCCATATCTATCGGTCTGGAGATGCTAGTCGCAGCTCGCGTATTCCAAGCTCTTGGCTCGGCTATGATATCAGCCAATGGGCTTGCTTTGGTGACATATTTCACAACCCCGCAGAATAGAGGTAGAGCAATAGGCCTTAATTCTGTAGTACTTGCCGCAGCATTGGGGAGCGGCCCAGTTCTAGGGGGAATTTTGACACAACTATTTGGTTGGGAGAGCATATTCTTGGTTAATCTCCCAATTGGTATTGTAGGATTCTTTGCGGTGCAATTTGCAATTCCAAAGACCGAACTAGTCCATGAAACCAAGTTTGATACGATAGGTGCAGGGCTCTTCTTTAGCTTCTTATTTTTGATTATCTATTACGTGACTGTTGCGAGGACAGCAGACATTCTCACGAGTTTGATCTTCATTGGAGGAGCGCTTTTTACATTCATTGCATTTATTCTTAGAGAGCGTTCTTTCGACTCGCCGGTAATTACAATCGGTGTACTCACTGACAGAAAGATATCAGTCAGTATCTTCTCTGCTCTGTTAGCGTACATGGCGATGGTGCCAATATCATTTCTGCTACCATTTTATCTACAAGAAGCACTCGGATTCAACCAAGTGATGACAGGAATCTTCCTGATCATCCAACCACTCATGATATCAGTGACTGGGCCCCTAGCAGGATTTGTGTCTGAGAGGGTGAATGCGGAAATTCAAACCACTGTAGGGCTTATTGTTCAGTTAATCGGGCTTGTGTTCCTTGCGTTAGTTGTGCCCAACGTTCTCTTAATGGGCATTGGTGTTGCTCTAATGGGTACAGGTCTCTCTTTCTTCAGCGTAGCCAATGGCAACTTCATAATGACCTCAGCACCTAAGAAATACATGGGTGTAGTTAGTGCTCTTACGAATCTTGCGAGAACGACGGGCTTTTCAGTAGCAACAGCACTCGTCACTACGGTCTTCGGAGTGTTCTTCCTCACGTTCAATCCATGGGGATTCGTATCAGGTGCAGTATTCGTCGAAAGTTATGGGAGAGCATTCCAATCAAGTGTCTTCATGTTCTCATTCCTAGCTATCATTGCAGCAATCATATCAACAATGAGAGGACTGAACCAAGCTGAAGAAGACCGTGAAAACAATGTCTTAGTTCAGAACGAACAGAGTTAGAGACCAAACTCGTCAGCAATGAATAAGACACGACGCCTGAAGTCTGGATGGTCGAGTATCAACATGTTGACACCCACCTCCATATCAAACATCATCTTGTTTGGTTGGGAACGTAATATTTTCAGCAAATCATTGATCTCCTGTGAGGATAATCGGCGGTCGCCATCATAATCGACTTTCCTCCAATCAACCACTTTGATTTCCTTTGCTGGGATTGATTTCGGTTTCATATCACTTCGAATTTTAAGGAGAGGTTCTATTGCAGGTTCAATAGCTTCCTTGACCTGGTCATCATCTAATCTGACACCATAGACTTCCCTCATATGTTTCAATTTGGTTGATAGAAAGACCCAGGGTGCAATCTCGCGTGCATTTTGCTCATCGATTCCATCCAAAGGATATTGGGTTATCATTCGCAGAAGTTCAGCGTTCGATATCGGACCAGCTCGTTCTGGATTAAGGGACTCCAACCAACGAATCTCATCAACAAGAACTGTGATAGCTTCTACACGTTGACCTAAGCGAATCAAACCATTGATAGTGGCATCATGACCAATGATGGAAGCAGCGTGATAGTCAGACATGAGCTCAGCAGCTCTTGATGCTCTCTGCATGAAGAACTTTGATAGCAACGTGAGAAGTCTCGAGAGAATGAAGAATGCCAAAAGAACAATTGCTCTGACTGCGGTAGAAAACAGATCTGCATTGACCAGAAGAGAATCTGCAATGGCTAAGATTAGTCGGATATAGATATACAGGTATATAATGTCTATGAAGAAAGAGGGCATTCTTGTGAGAATAGTCACGATTGAATCACGATTCTTTATGTGGCCCAATTCATGTGCAATGATTGCTTGCATCTCTTCCTCGTTCAAGACATCCAATGTATTGGAATGAACCACAACTACAGAACCCATCAGAGGAAGGCTGAAAGTGTAGGCATTGGGCAGAGGTGATGCCATCAGGAAAATCTTCTTGACGGATACCTCGCTCTTCTTAGCTAAATCAAGTGTCCACTTGACGATGTCATCTCGACTAAACCTGCGTTTCCATGGCGTTTCTTTATTGAATCTTGGATAGAGTTCAAGCAAGTCAGGACTGCGTAGCATCTGTGCAGCTGATAGATACAACATTATGAGCTGCATGATTACAATCCCTGCGAAGAGTCCTGCAGACACAAGAGTGTTGGTTCGAGCAAAATTGAAACCCACGACGAATAATGTTGTAGTGTCGAGATACAGAATAGATACTATGAATATCTGTATAAAATCCATTATTAAGAAAGCATAGATAGCAGTCCATTTCTCACGCGAAACATCCTCAATCATTTGATACACCTATTATAGCCTACAGCAAGTGTGGTAGTGCTCAGTATGAATTCATTTGAAGTCTATGGTATAGCCCGTATGGTTTATCACTATGTCAAGTACAATAAACCTAGGCGTCAACAATGAAAAATGGTATGGATTTAGCGGAGTATTGCATCAAGGTCGGGCAAAATCTAGGATGCAGTTATGTTGAAGCCAGATATGTCAAAGATTTGGCACGAGGCTTGGCTTTTCGAAACGGAGAACCTGTATCTGGAGGTTTTTCACCATCAGAAGGTATTGGAGTACGTGTGCTTGTTGATGGAAACATGGGTTTTACATCGTTTGACAGACTCGAAAAAGATCTAGCAAAAGAATCTATCACCACAGCATACAAAATGGCAAAGAATGCGAAGAGAAAAACTCCAATCGATTTAGGAGAACCTGTGGCTAACAAGGCAAAATGGAAGATGAAAGCAAAAGAGTCCCTTATTGATGTGGATGTTGACACAATGATGGAGTTCACTACCGAGTTGAACAAACAGATGGTAGGACTAGCCTCATTTGTCGTTATGTTCAATCCACGAGTAATTGACAAGTATCTAGTGACAAATGAGGGAGCAGAGATCGAAGGTCAACATTCGTACATTCTCATGAACACTATTCTTACCGCCCAGGCACCGGGGGGTTCAGAACAAAAGTATCTCGACCTAACGCTTGCTGGAGGTTGGGAACGCATCAAAGAAGCCAATCTTCTTGAAAATGTGAAAGATGAAGTTGAGAGGTTGAAGAAATCAGCTGAAACAGCTGTCAAAGTTGAGGATCTAATGCGCCAACCTATTGATATGATTGTAGGGCAAGAGGTCGCTGGCATAATTGCACATGAGAATGTTGGTCATCCAAGTGAGGGAGACCGCATCATGGGGAGAGAAGGGGCACAAGCTGGGGAGAGTTTTTGGAGAGATCTCAAGATGGGAGTGTCCCGCGTTGGATCAAACGCAGTGAATGTCAGTGAAAATCCTACAATAGACAAGACATCAGGATACTATCTGTATGATGATGAAGGAGTGAAGTCTCGCAAACGCGAACTCATCAAGAATGGTATCATAAATGAACCTCTTCTTAACAGAGAGTTTGGAGTAAGATTTGGTAAAGAGTCAAATGGCGCGGCACGAGCCTCAGCCTATAACAGAGAACCAATAATCAGAATGGCCAATACCTACTTCGAACCTGGAGACTTCACATTCGAAGAGCTCGTGGAAGACGTCAAATTGGGCGTTTTCATGAGAAGTTTCCAAGAATGGAACATCGATGATAGACGCTACCAATCCAAGTATACAGGCTCAGAAGCATATCTCATCAAGAATGGCGAAGTCACTGATACAATGGTCAAGAGACCAATAATGGAAACTACAAGTGTCGGACTTCTGAGTGCAGTTGATGCGGTTTCAAAGAATCTGACATTCGATTTTCCGGGTACATGCGGGAAGAGCGATCCAGCGCAAGGTGTACCTGTCTACGCAGGTGGAGGGGAAATCAGATTCAGGGGAATCAAACTTGGAGGTGTGGGATAATGGTAGATGTTGATAATCTCAAGATACTTGTTGACAAAGCTATCGAGTATGGCATGGAAAAGTGTGACGCTATCATAGCTCGAATCATTAGCAATAAAGAC
Source organism: Candidatus Thorarchaeota archaeon (assembly GCA_016839275.1). Taxonomy (GTDB): domain Archaea; phylum Asgardarchaeota; class Thorarchaeia; order Thorarchaeales; family Thorarchaeaceae; genus SMTZ1-45. Next base: position 6,972 of record JAEOUM010000120.1, on the reverse strand, counting down.
TCTCAAATCCGATTCTCACAGAATAATATTGACATTAGTAAGAGATGGAACAGTCTACAACTGCAGCTTTTTGTTGTAGTTAAAGGTCAGAAAACGGGATCGACTGATAGACCGGTCTCCACAGTTGAAGACATCAAGAAAGCAGTAGATGATGTCGTGAGGTATACTGCGATATTACCTGATTCAATGTTCTTTGCTGGAATCGAAGACACAACAGGACCATATCCAGAATTAAAGGGGCAATTTGATAATAAGATTGATGAGTTTTCAGAAAAAGCACCAAGCGTCATTAACTCCGTCATTAACCAAGCTATTCAAGAAGGAGCAAAGAGGGTTGCAGGTGCACTTATGCTTAGGAGTGAACACTTCTTCTTCAGGTCAAGTCAAGGCCCAGAGGGCTCAGGTAAGAGAACAGCTTACGATCTCAATGTTAGAGCCCTCCAAAACGAGCTTGACTACTCCGGGCAGGGAATTGCTTGCGGAACTATACCATCACAGGCAGAGGAAGTCATGCTCGCGGCAGGCGCAAAGGCAGGCAGACTCTCAAAACAGGCCATAGGAGCAGTACAAGGCACACCAGGAACCTATGACCTGATACTGACACCAACTGTCGCAGCAGATGTCATTGGACAGATTCCAGACATGGCAAATCCATTCTATATCATGATGGGTCTCTCGCCTTTAAAGGATCACCTAGGAGAGCAGATTGCTCCGGAATTCGTTTCAGCCAACGAGGATCCTCTATTTGAGGGTGGTCTTGATAGTACTGCGTTTGATTGGGAGGGCACTCCGAGCAAGACAATCGAGATAATCAATCATGGAGTTCTCAAGAACTTGGTCCATAATACTACAACTGCGAAGATGTTTGATTCTGAAAGCACAGGAAGTTCCAGACTCGCTAGTCTAGGGATGGGAATGAAGATGCTCTTGCCAGGCTCATCAAATATCATCTTTGAAAATGGAGACCATACTTTTGAGGAACTCACAGATGTGACAAGACCGACAATCTACGTGACATGCAACTGGTATTCTCGATTCCAGAATTATCAGTCAGGAGATTTCTCAACGATCCCTAGAGATGCAATGTTTCTTGTCAATAAAGGTGAAATGAAGCCAATCAAGAACATGCGCATCAGTGATAACACGATGAGAATGCTAGCCAATATAGATGCCCTTGGCAATGATCGGACACAGGTCTTCTGGTGGGAGGTAAGGACTCCAACAGTCATACCGACAATGAGAATACGTGATTGCAGAATGACAGCAGCAACACAATGAGTTTCGATTAGACATTGCGAGAAGTAGTGTCATAAAGTAGTGGAGATTGAGAGCTATGACTATGATAAGTCGGTCACGAGAAGAATGTTGCTTTGTTTCATCCACGCGTACTACCGACTTTTGACAGCGATGTGTTTATTGATTGGTTTGACTGTTGTTTTTATTGAACTAAATTAGGTGAACTAAGAATGATATGTAGATTTTGGAGAGGATGGACTACGCAAAGTAATGCAGACATCTACGAAAGTACGTTGAAGGACATGATATTCAAGGAGATTGAGGAAAGAGAAATTGTGGGTTATGAACGTTTCCAATTATTCCGGAATGACAAGAATGATGAAGTTGAATTCATTACAATCATGTACTTCAAGACCCTCGAAGGAATTAAGCAGTTTGCAGGAGAGGACTATACTCAAGCTTTTCTTCCTGAGAGAGAGAGAAAACTTCTCTCTAGATACGATGAACGTGTCGAAATCATTGAGCTAAAATTCGACCAGGAATTCAAGCAACGGAGTGTGAGTGAGAATGAAAGAGTATAGCAAAGAGATGGTTCTGAAACTAGCACGAAACGCCTACAGTAATGGGATGCTGACTTTGATCTGGACTCTGGATTCCAGATAACGAGGCGAAGGGCCTTTAGGCAGCTCTAAAATGACAACAACATAGTAAGTCACTAGCCAACGTTGTGGCGGAGTCTACGCGACTCTGCTGCTGCGTGCAAGAACATCTGAGGCACATTATGCCCAGTCCTTGCAGAGGTTTCAATATATTCAAGCTGAAGTAGGTCTGCTAGTAAGCGACCTTCCTGTTCGGTGATTACTGCTTCGTCCTTGAGATCGCACTTATTGGCAACAAGAGAGCCACCCAGGAATTTGTCACGTTGAATACATATCTTATCCGTGAGAGCTTCGTGAAGAGGAGTGATTCGCTTGAATGTCTCTTTGTTAGTCATATCATAGACCATGATTAGGTGATGTGCTCCCTCATAGAATCTGTTTCGAAGTCCTGCAAAGGTCTCTTGACCACCGACATCGACGATTGTTAGCACAACTTTTCCTTCAGGAAAATCAAATGTAATCGCACTAAGGTCAGCAGCCACAGTAGCTGTGTGATCCTCTCTGAACTCATTTGTTTGGTAGCGTCTGACAAGGCTTGATTTCCCCACACTGGGTGCTCCTACAATGATTGCCTTGTATAACTCAGCTGCCAATTATTCCACCTGATTGCTAGTCCCTACTAAGAGATGTTCGTATGTCACTTATCAGCATTGCGCGTGCTGTTGAAGAATACAAATCGAAGGGTTTTAGAATGCTCATTTCCATTTTTTAGACTAATGATAGACTTCAATGACATCAGGAAAAGGTCGACTAATGTAAGAGGATACATTGATGCCTTATCCGAGAAAGACAAAGACATCGTATTGGAGGCATACAAGGGATACCAACTAAATGAAGCGGCTTTGAAAGAACTTCAGAGCATGGTGAAAGGACTCAAGGTAGTCATTTTCAGTGCCGCGTGGTGTGGAGATTGCAAGAGAGCTATGCCCGTTATGCTTCATCTAGAAGAAAAGACGGATCTTGATATCATGGTATTTGGCGATATCAAGACGGATCCATTAAACAAAGCCGCAAAGTGGAGAGTTCCACCATCACCTCCAGAAATCAATGAGTGGGGTGCCACAGCGATTCCGTGGTTTGTTTTCTTCGATGAGAAAGGAAACAAGGTGGGCACACTCATCGAGAAACCGACAGTAAAAGGAACTCTTGAAGAAGAGATAGTATACGTGCTCAAACATAAATAGCTAAGGCATTACTCATCATAATCGTCTTAGGAGGTATAATAATTGGACATTCCAGTTCTTACTCGCTTCGTCAATGGCTTAAAGCTGTTCTTTCAATCAAAACGATTGAGATGGTTCTTTCTGATTTTTATTCTATCTACACTCTTCACACTTGCGTTTAGGGAGCTAGGGAATTTCTTCCCGCAATTCTCAGGAATAGTCATTCTGTTTATTGGCGGAATTTTCCCAACCTTCTTCATGCTTACTGCATTTCTTTCTCTCTTAGGACTCCAACGCTTCGTAGCTAGTGAGGAATCGTATGCAAAGTCATTTGCATATTTCATTGTCTGGATTATCGCCAGCATTGTTGTATATACCGTATTGTGGATAACTGGAACCGTCTTTGTGATTATGGTAGGCATTGCCTTCCTTGGCTGGATAGGATTCCAAGCATATCTGTCATCTCGGACTGCTTTGGGGTATGCTGAAAGTGTCCAAATCAAGAGTAGGTCCCGTGTAGTTGCCTTCTTGCTAGGTACTCTGCACATACTAAGCTATGCGATAGTAATAGGATCTTTTGTTTTCCTTTTCATTTGGTATTCTGTTACGACCGCGGTTTTCGATTGGGCAGTTGTTGGAGCTGCAGGATTCGGCGCATTGCTAGCCTTAGGATTCAACTTCCTTAATGGCTTCATCATGATTAGAGAACGAAAGAGAGCAACTGTAGATAATCTCGCTCTACTTGGCTTGTTCATCGCAGCATATGTTGCCTATTTCCTATATAATATCCTCAAGCCTGTAAGTGCATCCATTGACTTCTTCTCACTTCTTGTCGATGCCAGCATGTCAATCTTCTTCATCCTTTACGCAATGAGCTCTGTTGGACTCACATTGGCAAGTCGAGCACATCTGGACACGAGATTGAAGATTTCTAGTGAACTTGCCGCGACTATTACCTTCTTCTTTGCTTCCGGATATTTTGTCGTGCAGGCATTATTTGGGACACTAGCGGCATTATCAGGTGGTCTGATTGGTGAACGGATACCGGATGTCATCAAGCTCTTTGTATTCCCATTTGTAGCCCTACTAATGGAGTTGCTATTCATCAGAAGGCATAGGAAGGAACTTGAGGCGGCTCCTGTCCCTGAGGAAGTACCACTTCCAGCAGTTGAAGAAGCAGAACCCGAGGGAGAGGAATCAGAGGTACCTCAACCGACCGTAGATGTTGAAGATGAAACTCTCGCTGAAGATATTCCAAGCTCAGAGGAAGACTTTGTCGACGAAAACGAGGATTCTGATGAGCCAGAGTCCGAGTCGTGGGATGAGTAGGAGCTTGTGCTCCCTCCCCCGCTCTCTGGGATTATAAGCGAAGGCTTTTAACGAATACTGGCTAGTTTCTGTGAACTAGCGGTATGGTTTCAACTGTACCCAAATTGATAGAACATGTGCGGAGATACTAAAATGGCAAAGTATGAATGCATGGTCTGTGGCTGGATCTATGATGAAGACATTGGAGACCCTGATAGCGGTATTGCTGCAGGTACCAAGTTTGACGATTTACCCGACGACTGGGTATGTCCCATGTGCGGGGCGGCAAAAGAAGACTTTGAAATGATCTAATCATTCATAAACTCTAAAAAAGGAGTCTCGTGATGAGGCTCCTCGTCATTCTCTTTTTGGGTCATAAGGCAATCTATTAGGTTTTCGCAGAGCTCTCATTCATCCCATCTTTAAGTCTAATCGATAAATGTGAGTATAATTTGGTAGTTAAGATAATCATAGGGTAGGTTTTCATCTCTCCATGTCTCTATCGATATAGGATAGCCTGTTGTAGTGCTAACAGTGCATTTCCAGCCATAAAACAAATCTACAGACCCATAACTGAAACCATAGACCAATTGACCAATCCCACTTGATGAGAAATTCGCTTGGAAAGTATCACTTCTTTCAGGCTCATCACCAAACCAACTATCAATGACATGATAGATACCCAAAGGCACTATTGAACGTGAAATTAGTTGATTTAATTCCACAGGAGCTAGTGATCCATTATCAAGATGTGTAGTTGTTCTGATTTTAGTAATCAGATAGTTAAAACTAAGCTCAAAGGAAAACCTGAGGTCCTGAAGGGTTGAGATGCTCGCATGAAGCAATGTGCCATTCAAGTTTGAATAGGGAACACTAGAGTGGTAACAGAATCCATATACATCAATTTTGAAATTTAATATGTCGCCTTCAGCAAACGGCCACATAATCATTCTAGTATTGGAAAATTGGATGGAAATTGGCACTAATGCTATTATGACCACGCAAACAAGCGCTATTACCCTCTGTGACTTCATCAATCGAAACCGCCCATTAGATGCTTCTTAGTGATTTTAGTTTTTCCAGAGATATAGAGGATAGAGTGATTCTCTTTTTCATGAACGATTTTTCTTTTTGTCTAAAGTTTTCTTTTTGTCTAAAGTGTAATTAGAGTTGAACTCTAATTACAAAATCCGACAGAGTCAGTACTAAAAATCACTGAGTCCGCCAGATGAAGACTCCTTTGCATGTTCTATTCTTGTATCAAATTCCGCCACGACGTGACATAACGCCTCGGGCTAAGGCAACAATCACGACGACAGCAGCAACGCCTATAATCACAATTGCGGCAATCATGATTAGGTCAGGTGGGAATGGGCCTGAAGGACCTCCTTCTACAGTCACTGTGAACGATACTGATGCTTCATTGCCATAGGGATCCACTACTGTGACGGTGAGACCATAGGTACCTGCAGATAGGGCAACAGTATTTGTCACTAGTCCGGTAGGACTAACATCAAAGTTTGCTGTATCATTTATGCTCCAGCCTGCTATGCCGGATAGGTCGCTAGCCTGTAGTTGTATGCTAAGGTTCTGTCCCAATTGCAGAGTGACATCAGAAGGTACTACTGACCATGTGGGAGCAATGGTATCTGCGACACTCACGACGAAACTCGCGTTGACGCAATTCATGTACCAATCTATTACATGCACCTGAACTGGATAGTGCCCGACTGAAAGAACAGTGGTACTTGTCACTAATCCGGTAGGACTCACTTCGAAGTTTACCGTGTCATTTACACTCCAAGACCATATGCCTGATGGGTCGGTAGCCTGCAGTTGAATGCTGAGAATCTGTCCAAATTCCAAATTAACATCAGAAGGTACCACTATCCAGGTGGGAGCATGTGTGTCAACAACTTCCACGACGAAACTCGCATTAATGCTATTGAAGTAGCAGTCGGTTACAGTCACTGTTAGTGGATAGAGTCCGACAGGAAGGAATACTGCATTACAGAGAACACCATTGTCATCGATCTCGAAATGCGCTGTATCGTTGACAGACCATATCAGGTAGTTCAGGTTATCAGTTGCCTCTAGTTGATATTCAAAAGTATCACCACATTCAATAAGGCAATCGGATGGTACAACCACCCATTCGGGAGGAGTTGTATCAATTTCTGGTACAAAGCTTGAGTATGTTAGGTAGAGTTGTAATCCCGCTGCGGCATCTTCAAGACTCACTAACAGTCCATTTGGTGCTAGAACCTCCAAGACAAAATTGGTGAGCATAGAATCTAGAATCCAAGTTGGATGTCCGTTCCATGTGCTGTTGTCGACAATTGTGTACACCTCATTCCAGTAGAACCATATTCCGTGGTCCCCAATCCCAGCAAAGCTCTGCATTGGTATTGGAGCATCAATACCCGAAATCCAAAATAGATGCATTCCTGTCCATCCAGTCATTCCTCCATCAACAATGTACCCGTTGAGGATGTTCACAGAAATAGACGCATTAGTCACAGAGATTATTGAACCAGTCCCGGGATCGAGCTGGGCTAGTTCAATTACAATATACCACACAAATGTGGAGGCTAATCCAACAAAAG
>JAEOUM010000119.1 GCA_016839275.1 Candidatus Thorarchaeota archaeon | reverse complement strand
GATATCTGCGCTCACTCATCTTTAGTGCGAGTTCAGCTGTCTTTTGCTCGATTGCAGTCCCAAGCATGTTGGCAATAGTATTGAATAATCCCCTTTCATCATCTGTATAGATTCTAACAAATCGTGTAGCGAAAGAAGCAATACCAAGAACATTTCCCTCTTCATCGAGGATTGGAAAAGCGAGAGTAGATTTAGCTCCGTGATTATAGATGCGCGATAGATATGGTTTTGCTGATAGTTCCTCTTCGATATTTGATACATAAATCGACTTCTTTTCCTTGAAAACCTGACCAACTAAGAAGGTGTCCAGGGAATCATCATTGGTGGATATCTCATTAGGAGTAGATTCATAATATTCTCCTATGCTACAGGATTTTCGAAGAACACCTTGTTTACTATCAAAGAGACCAAAAACGCCTAAGTCAAATCCAAAGGCTTGTGATATTGTATGGAGAAAGCGTTCACCCAATGTTGGGATATCTATCTCATGAATGAATATTTCAGCAAGCTCGCGGAAGATACGTCTTTCCCGGCGAAGAGTCTCTTCCATTTCGTATCTTTTTGAAACATCACGAACTGTGACGACAACACTGCGTCCATCTTCATGTAGACTCATGTTTGCTGAGAACCACAAAATCTTGCCATCGATTTCTAAAGGATAATCAAGATGTCCGTTAATTCCCGTTTCGCGAACTTCCTGAACACATCTGATATACTGCGGTGCAACATGTTCAGGGAGTACATCTGCAATATAACGACCTAGATAGTTTTCCGGTGCAGTATAGAGCAGGTCGGGATTTCCCGTAAATGATTCTGCATAGCAGTTGTCCTCATCATGAACTATGACAATGTCGTTCATAGACTGGAGAAGCGTTCTTTCTCTAACCTCGCTTTTGATTAGTCCCTGCTCCATTTCATGACGTTTTGTGATGTCAACAAGGGAGATCTGCACAGCGATTTCTCCTTGATATTCAATTCTACCAGCAGCTAACTCAACCCAAGTTTGGAATCCGTTTCTGTGGTTCAATCGTGCCTGAATAAGTCGTCCCTGATTCTCTTGTTGCAAGGAGGCAAGAAGATACTGAAAAACAGATTCTCTATCATCAATGTAGACGAGATCAGCAAGAGGTTCAGTCCCAAGAGAAGGTAGGTCACTTGGTAGGTAGCCAAGCATATCACCTAGTTTTGAGTTGGCAAAGAGTATGTTAGTAACATTCGATGGGAGTATAGCAATACCGATTAGCGATTGTTCAACAATGCTCCTGTATTTGGATTCCTCTTCTCTAAGAGCCTTCTCGGCCAATACTCTCTCTGTGATATTTGTTCCTGTTACAACAACAGACTCTACAACATCCTTAACCTTGATAGGACTTATTCGAAGCACAAACCAATCCTCTTGAGAGTCCTTCCCAATTTCAGATATCTCAATTGACCCTGGAATCCCATCCTCGAAGACAGCGTCAATTGCATCTCGAAGACCATCAGAATACTCTGGTTGTACACCATCCAATACAGACATGCCTTCCATATCCTCGGCTCTAAAATTCGTAAGGGGGATATTGATATACTGAATCCGAAGATCTCGTCCGACTATTGCTATTCGCTGCGCAGAATGTTCAAACGCTTTGAAGAAGTCATGGGTCATAAGCTGCTCAAGCTGGTCTAGTTTAGAAACGAGAAGGTACCAGCCACCTATAGAATCATCCAATGCCTGAATACCAACCTTAGCTGGGAAGGAACTACCATCCTTTGCAAGAAGTGTGGTCACTGTTTTATCAATAGGATTAGTTGTAAGAATATTACTCGTTCCTGGACCCTGCAAGGACTCAAATAATATGCCGAGTATCTCATCAGAGGAATATCCAGACATCGTGACAAATCGTTTGTTTGCATACTGAATCCTTCCATCTCGGTCCAGTACTACGAATCCTTCAACAATTTGCTCGGTAAGGTCTTCGACCTTCAGACTGTCAGTCCAGGATAGTTGAGTCATAAGTAATCACTTACCTTAGGTCAGAGAGTATAGATTATTTTTGTTGAGTATAAAGAATAATCTGACCTGTATCTTAGAGGGGTTCCTCCTATCATCCTATAGAATTTTTCTAGTAAATATTGAAATTTAGCCAGATGCTGGTCTATAAGTGGGAAACAATGTTTTACTACATACACTAATGTAGTTCCTGAATTTTTGGCTATAGACTCACAGCTCCAAAGAAAACGTACTTTTCTGAATCATACACTTCTGATTTTTACGTAATAATGGGTCTCATCGGGAGTTAACTTAACACCCTAGTTAACGCACATAAATATTCTTTCTATACTCAATTATTATTGGTGGAAACCAATGGCTTTAGCAAAAAGATCAAAGAAAGAAACAAAAGTTAACGAAGCCCAACTTGATAGATTTAACGAGTTTAAGGGTGATATGCGGACTGAATTATACCGTGCCTCCTTCAGGAGGTAAAGGCTTGTATTCGAGAAATCGAAGAACATTGCATAACATCCCGTGGGCTGTGCTGAACACGCAGCCCTCATTTTTTCATCATTAAGCAATTTCTATAACACAGATTGGAAAAGAATTCACTTTCTGATTACAGCTATGGTATGAAACGCATTATTATAGACTATATAGAATGTGCGCACTAATGACCCGTCTTTATTCTTTCGATCGGATTCAATAATATCGCCATATGAAAAATCAGATACATGAATTGTCCTAGGCAATATCTTGTAATCAATACCAAATCTTGCACTGACTCCAAGGATTTGCGCATTATAGGATCCTTCATTGTCAGAGGTACTGATTGACGCAACAGCTGCTTGATCTCGCGTTAGTCGACCTTTCTGCTTCAAAGTGTAACGAAGAACCTCTTTCTCAAGTGCAAGGGGACTGCGATCAAAGTGATCTGCATAATGATCTTCAATAGAATCCCCCTGAGGGTCGGGTTCTTGTTCTCGCTTTCTCATCCTCTTCTCGACATGCTCAGGAATTACACTAGGTCCAGCGGGTATCTGACCAAGAAATGGCCATCCCAATTCATCTGCAATACTTTTCTCATACTTAAGCCCAACTCCTTCAATATTGAAATCTTCACGGCAAAGCACACACTCTAATTTTGTGATTGTAAATCCTGCAGGACTCCGACTATGTTCAAATCGTCCGATGTAGATTTCCTCTTCATCAAGAGCATATAGAGAACCACCGCACTTTGGACAGAATAGTTCGAAGAGTATAGGGCGCTTGTCTGGAATTCTATTCTCATCGTTCATCGTGGAATCCTCTATACTGAAACATTGACTATTCCAAATGCGCTTTGATCACCAAATTGTGTCTTGTGGTATGGAAATTGGGTGGAGTATTAAAGTGTGAATGCTATGGAAGGAGAAAGAAACTTGGAGTTGGCAGAATTCTACCAACTCTCAATTGAACTATTAGGTGTCACAAATCAAAGATGTAGGATGTAAAGTGTTCCAACCAGAAGGGATCGCAATCTGGTGCAACCTCAAGAATTTCATCCTCATAAGCTTGGATAAACAACTCGGCACTAAGGTCTGTTGTGTGTATTGGAATGAAATATCGAGGTTGGAGTTTATCAATCGCATCAACAACTTCAATCCCAGCCATTGATTGACATCCAGGTCCAAGAGGTAGAAGTGCAACATCAATTGTACCTGTAAGTTGATTGTACTCTGTTATGTTCTTAGAATCCCCAGCATGGAAAATTGTGAATCCATTGATATCAATGATATAGCTTGTCCAATTAGCCTCCTTTGGATGACTAGGATCAAAACCCTCAGGAGCAGTAGTATACATGTAGAATGCAGTAATACTGATATCGCCTACCATTACGGTATCACCGGGTTCAACACCAGTAGCCTCATGCAGAGCCACTTCAGCAGTCATATTCGAAGGCATGATGTTTACAGTACCTTCTTTCTGAAGCATATCGATGATTGTGCTATTGTAATGGTCACCATGGGGATGAGTAATAAGCACAGCATCTGCGGGTAATGTAGCATAAGTTGATGGTATATCATAGGGATCAATATAGATGCGTAATCCATCAGCCTCTATCATAACCCCAGCATTAGTGAGTATTGTTAATTTGATCGAATCACCGGATGAATCGCTTGGTAAGAATTGAGTCACCAAGACTGCAGAACCAACTGCAGCCACACCAAGAATTGCAACAAGAACAATAACTCGGGTCTTATTTGCGAAGCTCATATTCTCAAAGAAGGTATGCTACTTCGTATTTAAGATGAGGTTTAACGCAGCTTTTGCCGCATTCTCATAAACCGCTTCTGTCTTCTTGCGGAGTGATAAATGAGTGCAGCTGGGTTCTTCAAGTTTCTATGATTGGGGGGCCTGCTCTTATTCTCTCTTGAAGTTCATCGATTTCCGCGCGTAGTCCATGAATATCTTCGAGCCACCAATTTGCTCCTGTATCAATCCAGGGTATCACTTTCTCTGTATCCTTTTTAGAATCAGTTCCAGATGTTTCACCACAGACGACCACATCGTAGTTATCCAGATTCCCTCTCTCTGCCTGAATTATTCCAAGTATTCTCTCCAAGTGCTTGGGAGTAATAGGCTCCGGCCATTTTGAATGAACAGGTGCTACACCCTCATAGCGAGCCGCTCTTCGAAATGGTGCTCTAAACGGATGACTTCCCCCAATCCAGATTGGAATTCGTGGAGTCTGCTTTGGCTTAGGTAGGAAAGTCATTGTATCAAGGTGATAGTGTTTTCCATTGTAAGAGAATGGTTCTCCAGACCATAGCCCAGTGATAATATCGAGGCTTTCATCAAGCTTCTGAGCGCGTATGAAAGCACTACTCTCTTCACCAAAATAGTCGAATTCAACATCAGGAGGAGCGCCAATACCAACTCCAAGAATAAGACGTCCTTTCGATAAGTGGTCAAGCGAGAGGGCTTCTCTAGCTACCTTCCAAGGTCTTCTTCTCGGGAGGGGAGTAACAAGAGGACCTAAGCGAATTTTCTTCGTATTGCATGCAATCGCGGCCAAGGCAATCCATGGATCTGCGAAAGGGAGCACCATATCTCCTTGTTTAAAGACGAGGAGGTGGTCCCAGAGAAAGATTCCATCCCAACCATACTCTTCAGCCTCAGAGCCAATCTTGATTAGAGTATCAATATCACCAAACCAACCGAAGTTGGGTATGTTAATTCCATACTTCATTTCCATTCCCCAGATATTGAGTTGGATTTCGAACGACGATAAAGCGACTTTCCTCGGAAATTATGAGGGAAGTTAGGGAAGAGTAACTTGAAAACCAGTATAGATGTTCATTGTCCCATTATATCCGTAGACTGCTCAGACTACAGAATTTCTGTCGATATGGTTCAACTCTTAATTAATTAGAGGCTCAATTTTATCTGTAAATATTGCTGAATGGACATTGAGATGGACGCCAAGGACTGGTTCGAACAAGGAAAACAGGCAATGATGACTGGTCGGATAGAAGAGGCGATTGAAGCCTTCGATCAATCGACTAGTCTGAATCCATCCTCCTTTGATGCGTGGTGGGCATTAGCTAATGCATGTAATTTGTTGGGGTCTCAGATTGAGGATGAAGGCGACTTTTCAAGAGCTCATCTGTACAAGATTAAGGCAGCTTACTCGTTTGATAGAGCCACACGTGCAGACCCTACTGATCCAAAGGTTGGGAAAGCAAAAGCATTTGCAGAAACCATTCGTGATGTGCAGAAAAGGAAGAAGGAGCAAGGTCTCTTCTAGTTGCCAAGGCTCAATCATCCG
>JAEOUM010000118.1 GCA_016839275.1 Candidatus Thorarchaeota archaeon | reverse complement strand
GATAGATTGACAGTGGGAAATGAGAAAGAGGATTGAAAGTACTCCGTGGGGAGTTCCAGATGTTCAGGATTGTCAAAGGAATCAACGGCATTGTACAGCCTTGTATAGTCTCTCAGCATTGCCTCATAACCAGAGGCTTCTGCCAAAGTTACAACCTTGCACATTGATTCAGCCCACCGTCTGTATTCCTTCAGCAGTTCGACTTGCGAAGGCATCCCAAACTCGTCGCTTCCTCATTTGCTTGTGATGGAGTATGACTGTTCCTAGTTCAGTTATCTGGACTTGCTTTATTCTGGCAATACGATCTCTTTCAACGAAACCCGCGAGCTCTAAATCTCGGATGTGCCTGGAAATACCAGATTGTCTGATCCCAGTGTTTCGTGCTATCTCTTTTTGAGCAACTGGAACGCTAGAATTCTCAAGATAGTCAAGGATCTCCCGTTTCTTTAACGTAAGATTGACCAACTCAGAAGGCCATACTTCAGATATCTGCAGTGGTTCAATCTCAGAGGCAAATAGAATCGAGGCTTTTGTAATTGCTGCTGCGACGCAAGCAGCTAGAATGATAATGCGATTCTCAGATGCTATACTAAACTCAATTTGATGGTCATCGAATTTACGGTGGTTTAAAGCAGACAGAATTGATGAAAGGATGTTATAGAAATCATCAGACAGAACGCAAACCGATTCAACGACGATTCCAAAACTAGAGAAATACTCAATAGATCTGTCAGCAAGGGCTTTCTTTTCCTGTGGATAGATAATAATCAGTTCATCAATACTCCGCTTGATGGCTAATTGTTCCAATGTTTTTTGCGTCCCAAGAAATGCTACGTGTATTTTTTGCTTTGTCATATCTCTCAAACTCCGGGTGTACATCACGATCTCATAGTTCTCCGTCATCCAAGATTATTCTCACTTTCTTTGATTAGACGGATATCAATGAGCACCAAGGCATTCAATATGGGATTTTGAAGGCCCCATATTCTTACGGGTCTCCCCCCTCCCTGGATGTTTTTCGTTACAGGAACTCCTCGTATCAGTCGGTCCCTGGTCCCCATGTATATCGAGTTTTTTTACTATATAAGCACTTGATGATGCCTTAAGACTGCAAAATAACTAGGTTATGAGGAGTTTTACAAATCCGATGCTATAAAATTAGTAGCACTTATTGACTATTTTCAAAATATCGAAAAGTACCGCTACTAGAGTTCGACGTTATTTCAGTCGTCGTGTCATCGACCCTGAGGAGGTTGCTTCAACGGTGATATTCTCACATTCTTCAACGACTAGATCTAGCCACGCCATAACTTCATCTTTTGGATATTGCCAGCATTGCTTTTCAACATCCCAGAGATTAAATGGAAACTGCCAATGGCCCCAAATTCCACTACTGAGGGGTGATACAGTGACCGGCCATCTGAGGGAACGAAGTGTGTCCATCAATTGTGTAGATCCTCCTGCAGGAAGATCTGTCATCATGAGTAGGTTCCGATTTTCTTCATAACGCAGAAATGCACGCGGTAGTTCTCTGGCCCATGTATCGAGAATGTCAGCCGTATTTCTATCACTTGCCCGTATTGCAACTCGCTCCACCAAGCCTATGTTCAGAACATTCCAGATGCGATGAATCAAGCCTTCTGCTCTAAGTCTCTTGATGCGAGTTGAGAGTTTGGTCTGTCCAACTGAAAGTCTTTTTCTCAATGCTCTTGATGAAGTGATTCCGTCCTGTACAAGTGCAAGAATTTCCATATCAAGAGAGTCTAGGTAGGTATCTGTTGTTTTTGCGGGTACATCGATACGCTCAACAAGGTGATGCAATAATTCTTCTGTTATTCTATGCCCCCATCCCCTCATTGCAATCCAAGGAATTTCCCATCTATTGTTTTCTGCGTTGTAGTGATAAAACGAATTTGATATACCGACTGAATATGTTTCGGCAACATCAATGGCAATGCCATTGTTATTGAGTATTGATGACATCTGGTCCAAGGATCGAGCGCTATCAGGGTTTTCTGGAACAGCCAGGCGTGCAATTAGTTGCCATGGACCATTTAGAATTGAACGCATATCATAGACGAATGGACATTCTTTAAGCAGCTTAGACGGGTCACTCCAAGATGGACCAGCAAGCAAGACATGAAATGTGCGTATTCCTATTCTAGAAAATGGAGTAGTTGTGATGTTCATTAGCGTGTATTTTCGCCTGAGGCGATTGATTCGTGTACATACCCAAGACTCACTCAGATCCGTGCGCTCAGCGACTTGGTGGTAGGATGCTGTCTCATCTTTTAATAGAGCATCTACAATCTTTACATCCGCACTACCTAATTCAACAACAATATTCTGAGTTCTGAGAAGCATGTAATCAACATACTCGCCGAAGTCGAGGGATATACCATATCGCGCCATACTCACAAACTCGTGTACTAAGGAGTCTAATTCACCTTGACCACCAAGAGAAATGATCCACTCCATCATCTTATAGGATGTATAGAGTACATTGACACGAACTCTTTCTGTTGGAATTTTCTGCCACTCAGCTATCCATTTGTTCCTCTCTGGTTTCTTCAGCATTTGTCTAGCAAACTCTAAGGCTAAGTCCCGGGATGCTTCAAAGCAGAGCTCAGGGGGTAGAGAATGGATGAAACACTCCCTATACACAACACCCAAGAGCGGAATCTCATCCAGAATCGTTTCGGAATAGACCTGAAACTCGTTTTTGTCAGGATTGTAATGACCACCGACTTGTGAAATGTCGTGTTCTTCGATGACCTGGACTGATTTAGGCACAGAATGTGCTTGGAGTCCAAAACGTTGAGCTACTATTCTCGAACAGTCAAGCCACAACGCTGCAATCTGTGATTTTATTTCAGTCATCATTTTTTTTTATATGAAGTTTGAACTTAAGGACTTCTAGTTTAAGTTAATAGCCCATGGAAGGAGTCTTATTAACCAGACTGGCACGAGAGTTGCGTTCTAGAATGCAAGTTTCATTCCTAATCGTTAGTTATTTCGTCATACTTTGAATAGTACGCTATCCTCGTATAGTCGATAGCTATGTTCGACCCTCCAAAGAACCCCACAGAACCATGGTAATCAGTATTATGGTTGTTTGAAGTTATGTCTGTAAGACCACGAATCGCGATGAGGAAGAACTAACTAGAGCGTCCTAGGATATTCTTCTCCATCGCTACAATATTTTGATGCTTTTTCACAAAGTCAGTTCGTCTTTGTTGACTTAATTCACTCAAATAAACCGCTCCATGAGTCTATCGATTACCATATCGATGTTCTCACTTGATATACCCTCATCAACCACAATCTGCTTTACCCTGCCCATCTTTTTAGCATCATCCATGTCATCAAGACGATTGAAGAGCCCGAGCCTTCTACCAATTCTGTAGAGAATCTGCTTTTCAGAATCCATTTCCAAAAATGCATGGAGGATTGAGAGCATGTGTTTTTTCCCATCAGGAAGTCTACCCTCTAGATCAGCAAAGAGATTGAGAATATGATCACTCACAACTATGCTAGTGATTCCCTCGAGGGCTTCAATGAACATTATGAGTTCCTGTGCGATATCAATGTCATTGCACTTCAGGAGTCTACCGGATTCAAACTCAGAGTGTAGTGGGGCTCGGTTGGTTAGTGCAAGAGGTCTCAATCTGATGAAGTCAGGGTTTATCTGATTAAGCGCATCCGCAGACTCCTTTGCATGAACCTCTGAGAGACCCTTTCCACCAAGACCAGGCATGATATACTCTGACAGCTCAAGACCCACCGCCATTGTTATGACTCCAGCCTTGATGTGCATCGCTTTTGATGCACCTTTCTTTATAATTTTCAAGACCTCATCGGAACCAGACTCGAGTCCGACATGGACTCTATTCAATCCCGCCTCTTTGAGTTCTCTCAATCCATCCTGTCCCATCTTGAGAATTGTGCTTGAGCGAGAATATGTCGTGATACGTTCAATCCAAGGGAATCTATTCCGAAGATGATTGAGTACGATTGCCAAGTTATTGGCACCAATCATGAGTGCATCTGCATCTTGGAGGAATACTGACTGCATTCCATCATTATACCATTTCAATGCGTAATCAAGAGCAACAAGTTCCATTGGTTCGATCTTCTGCGTGAGTGACCAAATCTTATCAGATGTCATGTCGAGGGGAGATGAGAAAGTGGCACGAATATTCGAGAGGTGTTTGTCTAGCAAATCAATTTCTGAAATGATCTCATCCACTGATCTCACAGAAAATTCCTTATTCTTGTAAACCGGACAAAAGGAACAGCGGTTCCATTGGCAGTTCCGAGTTACTCTTATCATTAGACTTCTAGCTTCACTTGGAGGACGTATCGGACCAACTTCAAAGGCAAAGAGTCTACTCAACACGTTTTCCTCAACAATTGTACTAATTTTAGATAGGCTATAGTGGGATATTCCCATGCTTCTTTGGAGGCCGGCTCTGTCTCTTGCTGGCGAGCATGTCGAGACCTTTACAGATGAGTGGCCGAGTTTCCCGTGGAAAGATAACCTTGTCAATGTATCCTAATCCTGCAGCAACATAGGGATTAGCGAACTTATCCCTGTAATCCTTCGTGAGTGATTCTCGCTTCTTCTTCTTGTCCTTCGCGGCTTCAATCTCCTTTCTGAAGATGATGTTGATTGCTCCGTCTGGACCCATCACAGCGATTTCCGCTGTAGGCCATGCGTACACAAGGTCTGCACCAATGGCCTTAGATGACATAACATCGAAGGCTCCACCATATCCCTTACGAGTGACAATTGTAATCATCGGCACAGTTGCTTCTGCAAAGGCGTAGAGAATCTTTGCACCATGGCGGATGATGCCTCCCCATTCCTGTGTTGTTCCGGGGAGATACCCAGGAACATCCATAAATGTGATTATTGGAATGTTGAAAGCGTCACAGAATCGAACGAAACGTGCACATTTGTCAGAGGCGTTGATGTCAAGTGTACCTGCGAGGTGTGCTTGAAAATGGTTGCGAATATTAATGAAAATCTTTCAATTGCAGTAATTTTGAATCAGATTCTACGATCTATGAGTATGCTAGTTCTGGAGACCTCCACTCCTTTTCAATCCTCTCAATATGAGATCTTCAGTTGTGACGAAACTGAGATTCCGTATTATGCCAATGTGAATGGCTTTCAATCCCCTCAATATGGGATCTGCTTCTGTGACAGTGTTAGCGTTTAAGCGTAGGGATATGTGGGTATTTTTCTTTCAATCCCCTCAATATGGGATCTGCTTCAGTGACAGAGTGTTGTGTTCATATTCAGGATATCCGCGATAACTT
>JAEOUM010000117.1 GCA_016839275.1 Candidatus Thorarchaeota archaeon | reverse complement strand
TATTACATGGCATTCATTGGCGATATGACAACACCTAATGTACAAGAGGTGACAGGATACCTAGGCGAAGGAGTCATCCTCGAGGCAACAGCTCTGGGGCTTAATACATGCTGGGTTGGAGGCTTCTTTAGCCGTGATGCTGTAATGAAACAAATCGATTTGCAGGACAATGAGCAAGTCCTAGCCATCACACCAATTGGCTACTCGAAGGATGATTCTGACCGAGTGGGTGTTTCCAGTAAGAATCATAAACGAAAGGATTTGAACAAGCTTATCGTGAAAGGAAACCTAGAGGAGAGTAGTTGGAGTAGAACTGCTCTTGAAGCTGCTAGGTTAGCACCTTCAGCAGCAAATAGACAACCATGGAGATTCACTATCACGCCGGACTCAATTGTCATTTCATTTGAAAAGAAAAGACAGGAATTTGGTATTTCAAGAAGACTTGATTGTGGTATTGCTATGCTACACCTTGAGCTGGGTGCACTTACAACCGGAATAAGTGGGAAATGGCAATTCCTTGAGCAGACTGATGTTGCAGCATACAGAATAAATTAGCCATCATACTTGTTTCAAGATTATAATTCAATGGACTATGAGTGTTCTTCTTCTTTGAGGAAGATTATGTTTACAGTTTCATTTACCGAACCAAGAGGCATAATTGTAACATCATTGCCTAGTTCATCTACTATGTACCATTTAGACCCTCGATCCTTCTCTTTGAAAGGCCATCTCTCATGCAGCACTTCTTTTAGGGTCATGTCCTCTTTTCCGCGAATGAAGTAGTCCTTACCTGAATCTGTATTTTTCACAGTACGGACAATCTCACCCCTATAACCGACTGACCATCTGGCATACCTAGGAATTCTTGAAACAAGATTAGCTGTGGAAACAATAAATGCAATAGCTGAGAACCAAAACACCCACACATATTGAAGAGGGGAGATTACGATGACTCCTATTGGTGAAATATAACCAAACTGCACGAGAAGCAGGAGTATACTACAGAGAACAAACACAATAAGTGACAGGGAATTGATTTTCCGTCCGCTCAAGATATACACACCTCTCGTCCGTGATTCATATTAGAATTTGCTAGAAAGGATATAGAATTTTGCAAATATTTGGATGATGATGTCCGAGAACATATTCTATCGCGAATTGGATGATTTTCTTAGAGGCATTATGGTATCTACAATTTAGAGTGATTTGAAGAGATATGGCCCTTTATCAGTGAAACCAAGTTCACGGTAATACTCCTTGACGCCAATTCCACTATTGACTAGAATCTGTTTGGCTCCAAACTCGGCGCGACCAATTTCCTCTGCGTTGTCAATCAACTTTTCACCAAGTCCAAGATGCTGCCAAGCATCCTCATCTCTCTGACCGATATCAACAACAGGGCCATACACATGTAGTTCACGAATGATGAGGGAAGAGATGTCAATTATTTCTGGTCTGTATGCATCAATACTTGGATATCGAAGTCGAATAAATCCAAAAAGTACATCCAAATCAGGTTCTTCAAAGGAGAGAAATATCTCTGTTCCATCAGCTGCCTCATAGTCACGTCGAACTAGTTGGATGCTCTTGAGATTGACTTGTTCATCAGATCTCATCTGAAAATGACCAATCTCTCTAAACCGAATAGTTGGATTTCTCAATCCCTCTTGTTTCATTCTCTCATGTACTAACTCTCGGAGGTTTCCTTGATTCAGACCGGCTTCTATCTGATGAAGAGGAATATCTCTCTGCATCCTCTGAATTCGTACATACTCTGGCATGTTACTAACCGCAGTTGATACTACGGAAACAACCTGTTCGTTTGTATAAGGAGTATATTCCCCAGCCTGCCACCACTCATACAGCTTCGTGTTCTTCACAACGATAGTTGGGTATATCTTGAGCATATCAGGACGAAATCGTGAGTCAGAAAACAGTTGCTTGAAGGTCTTGATATCATCCTCTGGAGTGGCTCCTGGAAGACCAGGCATCATATGGTAGCATACCTTGAGACCACTATCACGTAGGAGCTTTGTTGCATTGACTGTTGCATCCACACAATGGCCTCTCTGAACATGTTCAAGAATCTCGTCGGAGAGGGTCTGCACACCAAGCTCAACACGAGTTGCACCCATCTCAAGCATAGCATTAATGCTATCTCGAGTCACCCAGTCAGGGCGGGTTTCAAAGGTCAAGCCAACATTCCGAACCGCGGCGGTCTCATTCAGTTTCATTGACTCAGCAAGTGTGGCGCTAATTGTACCATTCATAGCATCAAGACAGCCCTTAACAAAGAATTTCTGATAGTCTTCAGGCTTGGAACACCAATCTCCACCCATGACTATCAGCTCGATCTTGTTTATGCTGTGACCAATTGTCTTGAGTTGGTGTAGACGGCTCTCTACTTGCCTATAGGGATCAAACTCGTTCTGAATACCTCTCATTGTTGCGGGCTCATATCCAGTGTAGCTCTGTGGAACACCAAGATCAGGACCACCTGGGCAATAGGCACATTTTCCGTGAGGGCATTCGTGTGGACGAGTCATTGCAGCCACAACTGCAACTCCTGAAACAGTACGTACAGGACGTTTCTGGAGAAACGGACGAAGAATATCATTTTCTTCAGGGATAGTAGCTTCTAGGATGTCCGCATTTGAGGGAGTCACTTCACAATGATACTTTGCGCATACTCGATTCTTAATCTTATTGACCGTTCTACGACTTAGAGGCTCACTAGAGTTGAGAAGAGCTTCTACTATCTCTCTACGAATGGCATACTCGTCATGCGGACTGGTCATAGCACAATGAGCTTACTGATTTCGGTTTAATAGGATGCGGTTTGACATATGAATTCTAGAACTCCGACTTGATTCAGTTATCTGGAGGAGTAAATGAGGCTAAGTCATCAATAGGTATATTCGGTTCAGAAACATCTTGAGTCGAATCAGGCAAATTGCCAATAATGGCAGTTTCAAGGCCAAAACGTTTACAAACATCCTGTAATGTGGATACTGCAACTCTCGTCCAACCTGTGATATCAATCTCTCCAGGAATCGCCACCTCTCGTACCATTATGCTGAAAGGCTTAACATGTTCAGCAGTAAGAATCTTGGCAACTACTGATAGAACTATTTTCCTGTCTTCGTTTAGAGCATGTGCATAAGCCAGTATTAACCTATCAACCGCATCATGACTTCCAATAGCGGATAGGGTTGTTAACCCGGTGAGCCAGTTTTCATAGTCATCGGAGGCCAGAAGTTGTTCGCAATAGTCCATTAGGTCTGGATCATTTCTTCGAGCCAGTTCCAGTAAGGCGGGTTTGCGTAGAAGAAGATGAACAGTGTTATCGTTGACCAAATCCCACAGCCGGGCACCATCGACATCAACATATAGGGGGGTGTGGTCTTTGACCTGAAGGGGTTTCGATAGTAGCCGCAGCTGTGGGTGGGTCATGAAATGCGGTATCGACCAAGACTATTAAGGTCGTCATAGATTTTTAATGGAATGCGTTTCCATCATTTTTTGGCAGTGCCAATTGGATACCTTTTTATGATGACAATTCGAAACAACAGTACTGACAAGGTGAAGTATCGATGCCTGGTTCACACGGTTCATTAACAAAGGCGGGAAAAGTCCGCGAATCCACTCCAAAGGTCAAGGGTCGTGAGAGGCACACACCAATTCCTCGACTACGTAATAAGAGGAACTTTCACAAGAGATTCGTTCAGGGACAGACTATTGGAGTCCGCAAATAGGTTCAGTAGCGGATAGATTCCTGAATTGATATTCAAAATTTCTTCTTCAATCCCACTTGGTCTCGATAGTATTTTCCAAAATCTGAGATCTTTTCAAGTTGTTTTCCCGTGAACACTGGACCATCTAAACAGACAAGGATGCCCGTCGGATCCATTGCACAAGTACCACAGATGCCACACCCACACTTCATGAACCGCTCTAGAGATGCCTGAAATCCAATGTCAGCTTTCATTGCTAGTTTATGCAGTTCAGCCATCATCAGTTCCGGACCACACGTATAGAGCTTGTCGAACTCAGTAATATCCACCAGCTCGGTCACACCTTCAGATGCGAGTCCTTTGTAACCAGCACTTCCATCATCTGTGGTCGTGATAAGCCTGAGAGCGTTACCTGACAATTCAGAGAACTCTCTGTGAAATATAAGATCATTCTTTGTCTTTGCTGCGATGAGTAGTGTGACGTTTGCACCCTCCTCAAGAAGTCTGTAGATAAGGGGGCGTAATGGCGCCATACCGACACCTCCACCAACAACTAGGGCATTTTTGCAATCTAAGTCAAAGGATGTACCAAATGGACCTCTTACCCCAATCCAGTCATTAGGAACCTTAGATGATAATGCCTCCGTGGCTTCACCTATATTCAATACTGTGATTCCAACTAGTGGAGGTTTCCATTTTGAAATGCTCATTGGGACCTCGTCGATTCCGGGAACCCACACCATTAGGAATTGACCGGGATTGATGGTCGAAGATTGTTTCAAATCGAAATAGAGGGTTTCACATCTTTTAGATTCGGAGATGACTTCTGATATCCTGACTGAAGTAAAATTACCCAAGAGCTCATCCGTTCTCATGTTTCAGATTTCACTCCTGCTCCGATAATATCATCCACACTATTCAGACCCAGCTCCTCAATGTACTTGCTCACACCATTCTTGACTTTGGAGAAGACATCTATATCGTTCATTACAGCAGTACCAATCTGAATAGCGCTTGCACCAGCAAGATGCAGCTCAACAGCGTCTTCCCAAGAAGACACACCGCCAACGCCGATTACGGGTATTGAGAGAGCTCTATATAGATCAAAGACGCACCTAACAGCTATTGGGAATATTGAAGGGCCAGAGAGTCCTCCAACAATGTTACCAAGAATTGGTCGTTGTTGCTTGATATCTATCCTCATCGCTCTAATTGTATTTATGGCGACAATTGCATCTGCACCCGCATCCTGAGCGGCTCTGCCGACCGAAACATAATCAGAAGCGTTAGGGGTCAATTTGGCGAAGACCGGAACGTCAGATACTTCTTTTGCAGATTTCACATACTTGTACGTAAGATCGGGGCTGTGAGAGATTTGACTGATTTCTGCATGAGGGCAGGATAGATTGAGTTCAATGGCGGATGGCTTCATACTTACAGCCGTTTCCACAATATGCGCAATCTCTTCTGGGGTACTGCCAAAGACGCTCAGAATGACTGGAATGTTAGCCTTATTCAGCAGTTTCATCTCATCTTCAAAGGCATCTATGCCCGGGTTTGTTAGTCCTACAGAGTTCAACAAACCACCATGACTGGCTGTCAGTACTGGGCCAGCATGACCTTTTCGTGGACTAGAACCAAGCGATTTTGTGACAACTGCATCTGCTCCAGCTCGCACAACCCGCATCATTGTTGAAGCTGTAACACCTAAAATGCCTGAAGCAAGCCAGTAGCCGCGTATTTTCAACTTTTCACCACGAATGATGAGATTAACGTTCGGTAATAAGCTAGTTGGCAAAGCTTATCCGTTAAATAGTCACTCAAACAACAAACCCAGTAAAGGATGGATTCATCGTGCCAGTATATCTCACAATCTCAGCCTTTGGAGTGTTCGTACTTAATGACCAGAATGAAGTAATTGCAAGACATGTCATCTATCCTGATGAGCTGCTTGCTGTTTCTAACCTTCTAGCAATCAGTGAGGGTGCTAAGACGGACGAAATTGAATCCGTGGTATCTGAGATTATCAAACTTGGCACAACTGAAGTCTTTGTTGAAGATCAGTTGCTAGCACGGTCTTTATCCCAGATTGAGGGGATTGAAGTAAATATTGCGAATGACGGTGTGACAAAATGGTTTAGAGAAAATCTAGGAGACTATCTCAATCAGCTTAGTATCGTCGCATCACAAGAAGAAATCGCTTCCTTCAGATATAATGTAGCCATCAGATTATCCAAGGCAAAACTAAGTGCTGCGAGCGCAGAGAAAGACTTGCTTGTAAAGAATGCAATTGATGCTATCGACGAAGTGGACAAAGCGATAAACGTCCTCATTATGCGAGCACGTGAATGGTATTCTTTTCACCACCCCACTTTGAGTGAGCTCGTTCAGGACCAAGACCAATTTGCGCAGATACTCAAGTTCTGTTGTGGAAAGGACAATATGACCAAAACATGCCTAGAGAAGACAGGACTTCAAGAATCCACCATCGAACAGATAATAAAAGCAGTGACCGGCGATATTGGAGCTGATTTGAAGGAAATTGATCTTGCTATTATTCAAAATCTTGCAAATACTATAGATGGTCTTTATGATACGCGAAAGGAACTCGAGTCGTATGTCACCACTGTCATGAAGAAAATATCGCCAAACATAACTGCACTAGTCGGACCACTCATTGGTGCACGACTAATCAGTCTTGCAGGGTCTCTTAAGGAGTTGGCAAGGAAACCATCAAGCACAATCCAAGTTTATGGTGCTGAGAAGGCACTCTTCAGGAGCTTAAAGACAGGAGCAGACCCACCCAAACATGGAATCATATACCGCGTGGCAGAAATCAATAGCTCGCCTTATTGGCAGAGAGGAAAGATAGCGAGGGCATTAGCAGGAAAATTATCAATAGCTTCTCGTATCGATGCATATGCAGACAGAGATGTAGGGGATAGTCTTAGAGAAGCCTTCCTAACCAGAGTAGAGGAAATTCGAAAACAGAATCCAGAAGCGCCTGTCAAACAAGTGAAACCCCAAAAACCCGAAGAAAAAAGGAAGCAACCACAGAGAGGACGTGACAAGGTAAGGGGGCGAGATCGAAGAAACAAAAGGGAGCAAGGAGGACGAAGATAGTGGCAACAGTAAATCCACACAAGTTTACAGGAGTGTATACATCAATAGATGGAGAGTATTCTTCCCTATCCACGAAGTCATTGGTCCCAGGAACTAGTGTCTATGGTGAGAAGTTAGTCAAGGTCGGGCAAGATGAGTACCGGATTTGGTCGCCACGGAGATCAAAACTTGCGGCAGCAATTAGAAAGGGTCTGACGGAAATGCCTATTCAACCAGGTTCTAAAGTGCTATATCTTGGAGCGGCATCTGGTACAACAGTGAGCCATTGTTCGGATATTGTAGGACAGAATGGCGTGATTTACGCCGTGGAATTTGCACCTAGAAGTGCTCGAGACTTGGTCCAGCTTGCTGCTGCAAGGACCAATATAATTCCAATAATCGAGGATGCTAGACACCCTACACGTTATGCTCCGCTTGTATCGGGAACTATAGAGGTGATTTATCAAGATGTGGCACAACCGAATCAAGCTGGCATTCTCATTGAGAATCTGAAGACATTCTGTTCTTTTGGTGCTTGGGGAATGCTTGCCATTAAAGCAAGGAGCATTGATTCGACAACTAGTCTTAATGAGGTCTACAATAAAGAGATTTCAGAGCTTGCAAACAGAGGGCTGGAGATTGTTGAAAATATTGATCTGGAACCACTAGAGAAGGATCATCGATTCATTGTTTGTCGTGTCACGGAGGATATGACTTGAGCCCATCGATAGATAGATTGATTGAACATGAAATAGACACACTAAATGATCATCTACCTGAAACAAGAGTTACACTACAGGAGTTGAGTGAGTCAGGCAAATCATTTTTTATCACACGATCAGGAGAGAAATCAATCTTTAGGATAGAGGAGATTGAGTGGCTTCGAGAACAAGTACCAAATCAATTCCATGATAGTATCCGACTACCGATTGTGATTCTGAGAAGGCTTGATCATGGTCTTGGTATTTATACAGTTGCAGGGAACAAAACAGAACTTTTCATGATTCATAGAATCCTAGGATATGTTGACCCAGAGTGGAAAAATTTTGCCTCATGGAAACCTATTGAACAGCTGGCAAGACCACAAGTGCAATTTCTTAGAAAGAAGATGCCTTCAACGTCATGTATCGGGATAGTACATGCTACACGAGAAAAGGCAAGGGAAGATGTGACACCTGATTGAAAGAGGGTTGTTTTCACTATTAGATAATCTGAAAAGGGTTTATCGTTGAAGAGATATTGGTTGAAGAAATTGACCAAAGCCAGAACCGAACTAACTCAGGAGATTATTAAGCAGTTAGATGAGGCTGGGTTTAGTCTTTCAACTCAGTGCGATGTGAGACCAAGCTGTTTTGATATGGTGGCTCGAAAGGATGACCGTCTTTTGCTAGTCAAGGTTTTATCAAATATCGATGCCTTGACCAAAGAAGATGCAGAAGCGTTGCAGCTCGTTGCTAACTTCTTCAGTGCTACTCCATTGATTGTTGGTCATAAGACAAGAAAGGGAGATCTTGATGAAGGTGTCGTCTACAAGAGACACGGAGTTTCCACAATCGCACCGCCAAGCTTCCAAGGTATGATTGCCGATGAGCGGATGCCTAGAGAGTTTGCACAGAGGGGAGGAAGACTTGTAGCAATTGATGGTGTCAAACTCAGAAAGGCAAGATTAGAGCGTAGAATGACCACTGGAGACCTTGCTGATTGTATTCAGGTTTCTGCGAGAGCCATCCTTGCATATGAAAAAGACGAGATGGATATCAATATTGAATCCGCAGAACGTCTCGAAGAGGTGCTTGAAACAGACCTGATGATTCCGATTAATCTCCTCCGAGAAAAGGAAGAAACGATGATTGCGCAACAGGGAACGCCTGTAGACCTGCTGGAACAACGTGTGAACGAGTTCTTTGCCCGGCTTGGGATGAAAGTGCTCTGGACTGATCGTGCACCATTCCACGTTGCAGCGAAAGAAACCGGCCCACCTCTGATATCTGGAGTTGGATCAATAAAGAGCTGGAGCCTGAAAAAACGCATGGAGATACTCAAGAGTGTTTCAAAGGTATCAGAATCTGATGCAGTCATCTTTGTAGAAGAAGGTCAAATCGAAGAAACAGTTTCGGACCTCCCGGTCATCCGACAGCTTGAACTTGATTCTATTGAAAAACCACAGGAACTCAAGAAAATTATAGCTGAGCGGTCTAATGAGTAAAATTCTCAAATTACTCGAATTTTATTTGTTCAACTTCATCTCTGATTTTTCTCACAGTATCCCAACTATGACGAATAATAGAGGGCAGTTTCTGCTTATTTTCGACCAATCTCTTCACAAATTCGATTGTCTTTGGGTCAGAAGGATAGCCTGAGCCAAAATCTCCAAATCTATGATGCAATCGATTAATTGCTTTGTCGCGCTGGACTTTGGCGATTATAGAAGCTGCTGAAACGACGGGATATTTTGAGTCTGCCTTATGCTCTGATACTATGACTGCACCTTTCAATGTGAGCCCGCTCATCTCGCCAATTCTCGCTCCAAAACGATTAGCTTTCACATCAGCTGCGTCCAAGTAGACTGTTTGAGGGTTCAGTGCCTTTACGACTTCTACAAACTCCCGTACCTCAATCTCATTCATGGTCATTCGTTTCCGTAATCTGTCGATTTCGGAAGCTGATACGGACCTAGTGATGATTTTTTCAGCAATAGATTCAATCTTTACTGCTATTTTCTCACGGCTTAAGGGTGATAGTAGTTTGGAGTCTCGTACACCGGAGCGCTCTATCTCATCGAGTTTTGTTGGGCTCACTAGAATGCCACAAATTACCATGGGACCAATTAGAGGACCACGCCCAGCTTCATCTACTCCCGCGATACCGTGAAGGGTAGTCCCAATCTTAGTCATAACTCAGTTATGGAGCTCGTCTCTTATTACCATCTCGGCTCTATCATTTTTAGAAGAAGTGGTGGGGACGGTGGGATTTGAACCCACGATCGACGAGTTACGCCAAGACGACGGTCGTTTGTTGACCCCGCTCATTTCTGGTGCGAATTGCACCTAGATCTGGAGCCCGTCGCCTTACCGGTCTAGGCCACGTCCCCGGTATTAGAAGGCAGGACTGGAGTTTGAGTTAAGAAGTTTTCGTCAGACAAATTCTAAGCTGTTGTGATAACTAGCACATTATGTCAGGTCTAGGTAAAATAAAGGGAACTAAATGCACGGATCTTTTACAAAAGTCTTGACTAATTTTGTGCAAATATGATAAGCAAGAACAGCACAAATTATTCGAGTCGATTAACTGCAAAGGAGCGGTACTGCCATGTAGTGATTGATGATGAAGAAAACAATGATACCGAATTCACCTGGCAGCCCTGAGCCTTGGTAAACCAGTTTTGACTCAAATCATAGACTCAAGGCCCATACATTCCGCCATTAAATGCAGTTTTGCAGCTAAATTTTTCATTCATTTTTTAGTTATCTATTACTGATTTTATTGTCTGATAAAAGGCAGGTGTCAATTTTGGAATAAGACAACAATTCTAAAAGGTCCTCATTAAGTATTGATTGTAACTCTTCCAAGGAACTAATAGAATGTCTTCGTATAGCAGAATGGGTGTAGCAATTTGGACCGCGGCTGAAGACATTGAACAAGGTTCTCTGAAAGTAGGTAAAGATGGGATTTCGTTAACTCTGGATTCTGGCAAGGAACTCTCATATCGAACAAGAAAAAGTGTTGAATATACGGTAAATTCTGAGATAATACTCAGAATGAATGGCAAGAGCGAGTTGATTCCTCTTGCAAAACCAATACGAATCTCATTGAATCCACAAATACTTGTATGGCGACCCTATCAAGCAAGTATTGGTCAAACAATTGAAGATATCTACCCGCAATCAACATACGGTTTCTATGGCAGGATGAGGGGGGAAATTAACGATACTCTGTACATAATTCAAAAAATAAAAGATGACACAAGATTTTGGTTGACTATCGCAGATCCGATAACAAACACGATTTTTGAAACATATGCAATTCAATATTATGAGTCTGAAGCACTTTCATTGTTCGATATTGACTCATTCAGACGTTCGATATACAGAGATATCGGTATTAGAGAGATTAGCGCTGCTAAGAAATTTATGAGTATCATCGAGGGAGCGCCTCCTTCTTGGAGAGATTTGTCTAAACTTTTGTCTAATGTTTCAATTCCGGGATTAGAGATTAAAAAAACAATGAGAGAAACATTGTCCCAACTCATCCCAAATTCTTTCCCCGTATCAATTCGAGAGGAACTGATAGCGTTTTTTGCATATGTTGTTAGGGATGAACTGATTGTTGAAGACCCTGTAGATCTTTCCTTCCATCTTCTTTCAGTTCCTATGCTTGGTGCTCTGCTTAGAGGCCACCAGAGGTGTATGATTGACGGGACTGAATGGCCACCTTATATTAAATTAATGACACTAGCCGCTCGAGGCCATCTCGAATCGCCAAAACGGGCTCTACCTGAATTTGTAAAGAACTCACCGTGGATGTTATTTTGGCAGAAATGTGTTGAACTGTTTCCAAACTGGCTAGATACTGCAATTCAGACTGCTGAAGAACTAAACCAAAAGGGAAGATTAGTTCTTGGATTACCAAATAGAAGAACTGATGCTAAGAGATCAATGACTGCATGGAGGAACCGACTGGCTACCACAACATATAATCTAAGAATAATGGGAAATGTTGAACCAACATCAATTGGTCTTTCTGAACTTGCGTATATCGGAGCAGCATATAGATGGCCTCATCGCCACATGAAATTCATTGCGCGCTTAGGTGCTATAGGAGAAAATACACCACATCTTCAGATAATGACATTGCCTTTAAACGCCGCAGAACGAATTCGAAGAATAATACCAAGTGCAATAGGAATTGATTGGACTATAAGGACTTCAAATCTCAAACTATTTGATAAAACAACCAAAAACTGGGCTGTACCAACTGATAGAATAATTGATTCACTTTCTGAAGAAAAATCCTTGAAGGGATTACAGAAATTATACAGTTTCAAAAAGCCTTCCAAGACTCATTCAATATCTGCCAAAGAAGCAAAAGCAATCGATTTCATAACACCTGGAGCCGATTTAGCGGAACTTGAAAATCCGATGTACATGAAATATTTTGGATTTACGAATAGACAACTTCGAAATATTCTATCTGAATTGACTCAGAGGAATATAGTTCAATTATCCTATGAGGTGTCTGATGAACGTCTAGTTTCGTTAGCGACAGTTGCTCAAGGAAAAAGTCAGAAGATAATATCTCTTACCGAGTCATTACTAGAGAATAGCCCAACATCTTTAGCAATGCTTACACCCGATGGAAGTAGGGCAATCATTCTCTCAAAGATGCCCGAAGCGTCGGTATACGAGCTGGCAAGAGGGTTGCCCAAGTATGGTTTTGAACAAGATTTAATTGTTCGCTGTATGCGTCCTACGACGTTCAAAAGCTACACTCACGATTTGTACCAGCGTCTCCTAAGAGAGGATGGAACTTGGGATGACGATGTGAGTGCGTTCTTATCGCAGGCTAGATCCAAGAGAAGAGAGCTGTCAGAGAGTAATGCTTAAAACCAATTGTAAAAACAAACCCTCTTGATGGCGGCCATAGACGTCGGGGTACACCTGAACTCGGCCGAACTCAGAAGTTAAGCCCGATGTCGTTTGAGTAGATGTGCATTGCGCGAGCGTGTGACAGGACTCAAAGCTGCCACATTTTCCTTCTTACAATTTTTCCTGAAATGTTTAGATAGAAGCCATTAAAAGACTATCAAAAGAAGACGGATTTGATTTACATGCAGCTAGGCGGAACGAACGAATACAGTTGGATTATCAATATAGCATTCTTCGCCTTCATCATGCTATTCAGCCTCTATGGAGCCAAGTTCCAGATGTGGCAGTGGTTGAAGCAGATTGAGATGGGACTGGCAGAGATGAAACGAATGTTTGTTGAATCACGACAAACTGCTATTGATACATTCAAGGACTATGGAAAGTCCGAGGAAGATATTGCAAAGGACTTGGACAAGTGGATGGACTACTTCACAATAATGCCTGTGGACTTAGATCCTGCAGGGATACTAAAAAGACTGGACCACTTACTTGATGAACGAAGAGACCGATTCCAGGAGTTTGTTGCAGACCTAGCTCCAGAGTCAAACATAAGCATGAATCAGAATCTGGAGAACACACTTGAAGTCACTCAAGTCCTAGGACTGATTTACAGGGTCGTCAGGCACTTCTATATTCTTGGAAAGAAGACTGGTAGCCAAATCATGATCATGCAGATTCAGATGCAGATGCCAGACCTTCTTAGACTTGCAAAGGCATACTATGATGCCATTGGAGCCTTCTCAGAGGGCAAACCTATTGGAGATGGTATTGGTCCACTTATTGTCACCAAATTTGCAAGAGCCTATGGAGCTACCCCAGAGAGCTACAATCATGAGATTTCACGAGAGGTTGGATACTATGTTGTTGAATCAGAGGGTAGGACAGTCTACGCACTTAGAGCAACAGGTCCAGGTGGAACAGTAGGTAAACCAGGCTTTGGTGTGCAAAGACTCGTCGAGAAGAACAAGAATAAGATTGCACGGATCATTACAATTGATGCGGCTCTGAAGTTTGAGGGCGAGGAACTAGGTAGAGTCTCTGAAGGAACAGGCGCAGCAATTGGCGATCCGGGACCGGAGAAACATGCTATAGAACAGACAGCAACTGAGAACGGAATCGGCATAGAAGCTATTGTCGTAAAAGAGGACGAGGCAGCAGCTGTGGGCATCATGGATAAGAAGATTCTTGATGCTGTTCCTGAAGTGCTCGAACGCATAAAAGAGTCAATCCTGAAGAGAACAAAGCCGGGAGACAGTATCATCCTAGCAGGGATAGGGAACACGATTGGAATTGGTCTGTGAGGTGTAAGAAATGGGAGTAGTATCAAAAATACTTGGTGTTGCCCTTGCTGGAGTGGGTTTTGTTACCCTCTTCTATGGAATGAGTACAACTGATGCATTGTCATTCCTTTGGTCATTCATGGGTCTTATCATCATGTCCCTTGGATTTGCCCTGATTACTGGAGGAAGACAGGCAGAGAAGAAACCTCCGCCTCCAACAGTCACGGAAATCCGCTGTGGTAGTTGTGATTTCAAAGAGATACGTGATTTCAAGAAAGGAGATTATGTCTTAATGCCTGTTGAGGACATGTGTCCAAAGTGTCAGAGCTCAATGACTATTGAAGGTGTATACATCGTACGAGAAGAGCCTGAAGCCAAGTACAATGTTTAAGCTCTCTTAGTCAAGATTACAGGACCCTCTTCAGAAACGAAGATTGTGTGCTCGGCCTGGCTGACTGGTCGACCCTTCTTCTCAATTTGAAGAGGGAGTCCTCGAATTACCTTTGCTCGGATGAGTGCTCTAATTTCATCAACTATATCGACATCCTTACTAGAAGACCCAATCCATCTAGATGCAAAAGGTAGAGGGCCATATTTTTCACGAAGATACACTCGGAGCTTCTCTGTTGTTCCTGTAAGCTGCGTATCTAACCCGGTATTGACAAAAATATAGATATACTCACTATCAACCACAGTTCCAATCCCACTGGTAGCAAAAGGCTCAATGGCATAATATTCTCCAACCTCAACCTTGGGAGCTCCACGAACTTTAATATTTGGAACGTGTATTCCACCATGAAGTTGGTATCGCTTGATGTTATGACCTGACAGATTAGAGATTGGTCGGAGACCGTAGGCTTTTATGACTCTCTCGATTTTCGCCCCAATCTCTCCTAAAGAAACACCAGGTTGCATCATTACAATAGCTTCCGCAAGGGCATCATCTGTCGCTGCGACGAATCCTTCAAGTGTTCCGTCAATATCAACAGTTAGTGCAGTATCAGTGATGTGACCATCTATATGCACACCAACATCTAACTTGACCAGTCCAAATTCAGGTATCTCACTACGGTCACCTTTAGGAGAAGTGCTATGTGCTGCAATATGATTAATCGATACGTTGCATGGAAATGCTGGAATGCCGCCATATTCTCGTATCCTCTTTTCTGCAGTTGTACAGATCCTGATTATTTTTTCGTTTGGCTCAATCATCTGACTGATTTCTTTGAGAACCTTTGAAGCAATCTCTCCGGAACGGACTGCGGAGGGATGAGGACTGGTGACCATGGTTCCGACCTGCAAAGAAGAAGTCAACAACCACTCTTAAGCGGTTCCATGTCCGCTATGATATTTCGTCATCCCTTCGTGTTGTAACTATTGCGCCTTCCGCACCCACAAACACACTATGTTCAAACTGTGAAACCATGCCATCCTTTCCCTCGAGCAACACTGGATATCCATGAATGACACCAGCACGTTGGAGTGTTTTAAGAGCAATATCAACATCAACTCCTCCGACTTTGCCATGTAACCAACGTGAAGCCCAGGGGAGAGATTTAAACAACTGCCGTGACACATTCCGTACTCGGAGCGCCGATTGGTCGAGTTTCTTTTTGTTCTTCAAGTCATTAGAGAAAATATAGGTAATGCTCCCACTCTTGATCGTTCCATTACCGTTAGTAGCAAACGGTTCGATTGCATAGGTTTCCCCCAGATTCATTGTGGGAGAGATTTTTTGTCCAATATTTGGCACATTCTTCCCTGCATGAAGCACCCATTGCATCAGCTGATGCCCAGATAATTGATGAACTGGCTTAAGCCCGTGTTTCTTTATCGTTCGTTCGATTGCTGCGCCTACCTCGCCCACACGAGCTCCTGGATGGACTGCTCCGATAGCAGCTTCCAATGCATTCCTTGCAGCAGCAATGAATTTCTCATACGATCCGTCTAGGTCAATAGTAAGTGCGGTATCAGAAATATAACCAATGACATGGGCTCCGATATCTACTTTTACAAGGCCCTTATCAGGAAAGATCTTTGAATCTGCATAAGGACTAGTATAATGTGCAGCTTCATTGTTGATAGATACATTACAGGGGAAAGCAATACCAGTAGCGCCAAACTCCAGTATCTTCTCCTCAGCAAGCCTACATATCTTTAGAACTTTAACACCAGGTCTGACTTCGTTCTTCACAAGACTGAGAACTCGACCTGCAATTTTACCAGCCTTCAAGAAATCGGGATGAGGAACTGCGGTCACAATTATTCACTAGAACTATCAGCAGTGTGCGGGATTATTTAAACTTCAGATTGACCCTTTTTTCTAGAAATCTTCGCAGATTCTTCAAGTGATAACAATAATAGATGAGGTTCCAAGAAGTGCGAGAGTTTTTCTAGATTGTTGATGGTAGAAATGAACAATTTGAAAAGAGGTGTCGGCACCTGTATCCCTACACACTAACTCCCAGCATCACGGCTTCAGAAATGCATCTGGCTCCGCTGAGCTGTCTCGGGCTGGGAATGATGGTGCCGACCAGCCAGTCAATGTACGAGACCAGGGTGACCCACACTTCATCTGAAGGAATATCATCCCCATCATGCGAGTCCGTTGTGGCTCGTCCTTTCGGTCCTTGACGGGCGAACGTTCAAGGGATTGAATTCTCTTGAACATATGGTTTAGTGTTTGAGGAGTTATTAGCATTCCCACATGGCGCGAAATTGACACGTGTTTTAATATCAGGTTAACATCTTTCGGTCAAGTTTTATGGTGGTAGCGACATCTTCAAATACGCTGAGGAAGCAGCTCAGCTCGTACAGTACCGCTGGAAATAATCAGCCGTACTTTGCAAATCATCATATCACATAATCATTTGCGCCACGTATCCCCCGACAATGTTCAAAGTTGCAATAAACGGGAGAGCTCGCGCTGGTCTTAGGACTATTATCATTCACAGGATCATCACATCACGGTTATCATATCACGCTCCAGACATGGAAAAGAATGAAAGTCGAGGTAGACTGAATCCAGGCAAAGGCATGAGGCATAGACCTAGGTAGTAGAAAAACGCAGGCACAATTCAACTTGGTTGATTGGCGAGGGCACGTGGTAGTATAGCACAGGAGACGTGCATTAAAATAGGAACAGATTTCGACCAAAGTACAGCCAAATATGTAATTAGAGCTAGGATAGAGATAGATGGCGTGGTCGACAAACCGGATGTTGTAGGAGCTGTCTTCGGACAGACAGAAGGACTACTTGGAGAAGATCTTGATTTACGAGAACTTCAACGAACTGGTCGGATTGGAAGAATTCAGATTGCTATTAGATCTCAGGGCGGTAATAGTACAGGTGAGATCGTGATACCTGTATCACTCAATAAGACCGCCACAGCAATACTTGCAGCCGCTTTAGAAACTGTGGATCGAGTTGGACCATGTACAGCCAAGGTGATTTTAGAGAAGCTTGAAGACATCCGTGGAGCGAAGAGACGAAAGGTTGTAAGCAGAGCAATCAGCATTTTGAAGGGGTGGGAGGAGGACATCTCTCCAGGCACCGAAGAAATAACTACTGCAGTAACAAAGGGTCGCAAGTTTTCAGTATCTAAATATGGCCCTGATGGGTTGCCTGCAGGCCCAGAATTGACAGGAAGCTCTGAGATAATTATCGTTGAAGGCCGTGCAGACGTCATCAATCTCATGAAATGTGGAATAATGAACACAGTCGCAGTAGAAGGAACTCACGTTCCAAAAACAATAATCGATCTCACAAAGAAGAGGGGAAAGAAGGTAACGGCTTTTCTTGACGGGGATAGAGGTGGAGACCTCATTCTGAGAGAACTCATGCAAGTTGCTAATGTTCATTATATTGCTCGAGCACCTGAAGGCAAAGAAGTTGAGGAACTCACCAAGCGTGAGGTAATGAAGGCACTTCAGACTCAGATACCCGCAGATCAGGCTTTATCTCTTGTTCAGGATAGAAAATCCACAATAAAACCCAAAAAACACGAACCCAAGAAGACCATTTCATCAAGGTCTACTGGAGCAAAAGCACGTAAAGAACCAAAGAAGGCAGAGGAAATTCCTCCAAGACGGGATAGACCCTCTACACCAATTAGCAGACCTGCAGCGTCTCGAAGAGCCCCTGTGTCTGTTGATGAGGTGTATGTATCTAAAATTCAAAGTATCAAGGAAGCTTTCAAGGCAGTCTTATTCAATGCAGATAAGGAAGTCATAGTGGAGTGTGGCGTGGCAGAGCTTGCAAAGAAACTTGAGGAGCAAGATACAGTTCCAGCAGTTGTTTTTGATGGTGTAATAACCCAACGTCTGGTGGACATTGCTGCTAAGAAGCAAACAACACTCCTCATTGGAGCAGCTGTCGCAGATATCGAAAACAAGCCTAATGGTCTAATGATTGTCACCTTTGATGATCTAGGGCAGTAACCAACAGATGGCGACTATGTGACAGAGGAGATTGGCTCAAGTAATCTTGTGCCATAGATTTGATAGCTGATACTGAGCTTGCATTATCATCAGGTTATAGAGTCCAAGGTATGGCTTGATGCCTAGTTGATTTGTACCATAGTAATACTCACAATTATCTCATTGGGACTGAGATTCATTCATGGAGCATTTGTGAGGCTCTCAAATTTGACATCGATTCTAGATGGACTGGAAACAACTGCACAGGTGAAGACGCCAAAGGATCCATTTCAGAGGATTATAGGTCAAGAACATGCTGTATCAATAGTTCAGTCTGCTGTAAAGCAGAGGCGACATGTTCTCCTGTGTGGCGTTCCAGGAATAGGAAAGTCTATGCTTGCAAAAGCAGCCTACTCGCTTCTCAGTCCACCAAAGCAAGAGATACGCCTCCGAAAGAACCAATCCCAACCGGATAGACCAATTGTCTTAATATCTAGACCTGAAAACAAGCCAGAAAATCAGAATGTCGATGATGAGTCTATCTTTTCTTTCTATTTAACCCCAGATAGACTTCCAGTTGATATTTCCATAAAGATGGGATACAGATGCCCGAAGTGCGGAGAGATATCTTCGCCTGCAGATCCATCATGTTTGGACTGCGGAGCGACTAAACGATGCGACTGGTTGGGGAGTGATTCCTATCATGCTCTTTTTAGAATATTAGATGTTGGTAGCGAGCCTGCTCTTCGTACCGTGACTAGCTTAGAGCAAATTGGGAGTTTTTCATATCATACAATATACGAGTTATCAAATAATAATGAGATTTCTGTAACACGGCGAAGAGTTGAAGAGAGTACAAATACAGAGCAAGAGCAAATAAAAGACGCCGAAAGAGTGTTGGTCGCAAAGGAATCATGTAGGTTCATCAGAGTGAGTGGCGCCAGCCATGTAGAACTCCTTGGTGATGTCAAACATGATCCTTATGGAAGCGCAGAGTCGCTCGGTATGGCTGCACATCTACGTGTGATTCCTGGAGCTATTCATGAAGCGCATGAGGGGATTCTCTACATTGACGAGATCTCAGCCCTTGGACCACATCAGAGCCACTTATTGACTGCAATGCAGGATTGTGTCTATCCAATATCAGGACATAATCCGCTAAGTTCAGGAGCTGCAGTACGAGTGGACAATGTACCCTGTGAGTTTATCCTCTTCGCATCTTGTAATCCTGAGAATATTGGCGCCATCCTACCAGCCTTGAGGTCCAGAATCCGAGGGTATGGATATGAAATAATGTTGATGTCATGGATGAAGAAGAATAGTGAGAACATCAACGACATTGTCAGATTTATTTCACAGACAGTTGAAGAGGATGGAAAAATACCTCACCTTACTGCCAAGTCCATTGAAGAAGTGATTACAGTAGCTGAAAGAATGGCAATTCATTATGATGGGCAACGAAATGCGCTCACATTACGGCTTCGGGAACTTGGAGGTCTCGTAAGAATAGCAGGAGACCTAGCTGTTCAGGATTCAGCTCAGTTAGTACAACCCGAACACGTGAAAAAAGCAGAGGTGCTTAGTAGAGGTATTGATCTGGAGAACATACATCCGTACACTTATGGAACGCCAGAGGCAGCGAGCAGAGACTATTTCTTCTAACAACGGAATCGGTCATGTGGTGACGTATTGAAGATTCTGAAACGCATTCTCAAGGAAGGAACAATCGTACTCAAAATAGAGACCCTAGATGACCTCTGGCATCTATACAATACTGTTGGTTCTGGAGATGTTGTAATATCAAGAACAGTTCGTAGGGTTAGAGTGGGAGATGAAGATAGTAGGAAACAGGAAAGTATCAGAAAACCTATGATCCTAAAGCTTCGTGTTGAGGATGTGGCATTTCATACCTTTTCAAACCGTGTTAGGATTAAGGGGCAGATCTTAGAGGGGCCAAGCGATTTTGTTAGCATTGGCTCTTATCATACCATAAATATCGAACCTGGTGACACACTGACAATAGTAAAGGATCATTGGCCAAAATATGCCTTGGACAGACTTGAAGAGGCTGCAAAGGATCAGCTACGCTCTGTCTGCCTCATTGTAACTATAGAGGATGGGGATGCTGAGCTTTTTCTTGCAGCAGATTATGGGATAAAAGAGGCAGTGCGAGTACGATCCAATCTCTCTCGCAAGAGAGGAGATCAGAAGACATACGACTCGACAATGAATGATTTCTTTGTTGATGTGACCTTAGCAATTCGTTCCCAATTAGAGCAAGGTCAGATAGGGCTCATAGTCTTGGCAGGTCCGGGATTTGTTAAAGATCATCTTAAAGAACACCTCAATAAAGCTGGAATTAAAGACTTACCCCCCGTGGTCGTCGAAGGCACCAATTCGATAGGCATTCCTGGAGCGAAAGAGATTCTCTTTAGAGGGGTTATCGGAAAGGTCATTGTTGAGCTAAAGGTTGAAACTGAAACCAAGTTGGTGGAAGAACTTGTAACGCACATATCAAAAGACGATGGTCTTGGATCCTATGGCCAAGATGAGGTGACTAAAGCAGTCCAATATGGGGCTGTTCAGGAACTTCTCATAACAGATAAGAAACTCAGGGAGGGGTCTGACGATGTTAGACGACAGATGGATAATCTCATTCGAAACACAGAGAAGACAAAAGGAGCTGTTCATATTGTATCTACAGACCATCCCACAGGAGAACAGCTCCACCGACTGGGTGGAATTGCTGCGATTCTTCGATTTCGAATAATTGAGTAGTTAGATAGGATCGAACATAGTCTGAAGACGATCCCACGATGGATACTCATATGAAATACCAATCTCAAGATCCCTAAAATTCTCAAGGTAGGTCTTGATCTCATCAGCATACTCTTCAAGAATTCCAGGAGCTAACTCGATTCGCATGCGCGTAGTATCGATATTTAGAAGATTCTCAGGGAGCCCGAATTCATTTTTGAGAATATCGTAAATGTGATTTAACTGCCGTGTGTTCAGACTGGATCCATGGGGCGCTCGAATGATACCTAGTATCAATAGAGGGTCAGTATCATCTCGCTCCTCAAATTCGCGTATTGTCTGTTGTAGTCTCCTTTCGAGCCGGTTTCTCATCTGGATAGCATCCTTGTAACGTGCAGAACAGAAATGAACGGTGAGTCGTTCTAGGTTCTTTAAAGCCCATTTTAGGAATTCCTTTGCTGTTTCAGCACTCCCCTCGATGCTAGCACTTGCCATGTCTGTTAACCTCATACCCTGGGCTAATAGACCTTCAAAATTGGTTTCACTTGCCTCAAGCTCATTGACGTTGAGAAAGGAAACACCAATTTTCTCTGCGCGCAGTGCGATTTGTTGTAGTGATCCTATTTTTCCAGGGATAGCAGGAACCTCCAATCCCACCTCTATGCCTAGTCTTATTGCATGTTCTATTCCAGTCCAGTCATTCCCTTGAGGATGAAAGCGAATCTCATCAAGTCCTGCCTCTTTAAGTCGTACGAGATCATCTTGACTGGCGTTGGTCTTACTAGTATAAAGGTGAATGTGGAAATCAGACCCGTACTTGGACTTCAGCAGATGAATATATTCCACCGTCCGTTCCAGTACACAGAGAGGATCGCCGCCACTTACTCCTGCACCCTCACCCCTCACTGAATCAACTTCGAATAGAATATCATCCTCAGAAGACACAGGGACTTCATCAGCAAACACAAGATCCTTACCTGCCTTTTCCTGTGAGAGGGGACAGTAATAACAAGAACTGTCACACAGACCAGTCACAAAGAGGACCATTTTCGAGCCTTTAGCACAGAGCTGACAACCGCGTGGAAGTCTTCCGAGTAGATACGAATCTCCTTGAAGCTGCTTGATTTCACGGACCGTTTTCACCGCCTCCTTCCCACACGCCGGTCAATTGTGCGACGGAGAGCTGGATCGCTATCCTGAAGTTGTTTTGCAACTTCCTCGAAACTTTCTGATTCCGTTAAGGGGCGATTGAGATAGACCCCAGTTCTACCCACACTATCGCGCCGTGTTAGCACCCGCACTCTCTCTTTTGCAATGTCAACACTGACTTTGAGCTTCTTTGCAACTTCATGTTCATGACCAATAACACCATGTTCGATATGACCAGTAGGACTGGGTTCAATTAGCACCAATCGTTTGTCCACTCCTGGAACTCTCATCCCACTCTCTAGCCCTTTCGAATCCAGAGCTCCACCCCACTGATAAAACTCCTCCTCCCTTGGTCTAAGTTTGAAGATGGGAAAACTAACTACAACATTATCCTCAAGATATAGATGACCTTTGAGAACCATTGAAGGTGTTGCCTGTATAAGCTCCCGTTGGAGGGATTTACCAAGAGCTAGCTCAAGCCTGTAACTAGAAACAGGCTGGAGAATAATGATATCTATATCGGATGTTTCGGAAACATCGCCCCGGGCAATTGACCCATGTACCATAGGTTGAACAGAAACAGATGATTCAATTTTGTGAATGATTTTGGTAGCATGCGATCTCAGCTGGTATAGAAGGTCCCAATGAAACTGTTCATAGGTGACTGCTCTAGTGTCATGTAGTACCTCCGGTCGTTTTGCCATACTAGACCATCACCTGATAGTATCCAACATCTCACAGGTCTTACATATTCTTGTTGGGGAAGGATTGTTGCATCTCTCACATGAAAGATACTGCCATTCTGTTGGAATGTTCCGGAAGGCAGAAACCATTGTTTCAGACGATCGCAGTACTGCTAATAATGTCCCAGGACGTCTATACTCCATTTCATTCAGAAAGGCGCGTACATCATTTCTGTAGGCATCCTCAGCATACGGACATGGCACATCATGATAGGGAATCTCAAGATAGTGTGAATAGGCAACAATGTCACGTTCTGTCAATTCAGTCAAAGGTTTTACACGAGGAACAAAGCCCTGCATGGTCTGTTCTCGAGGGACATTTGTCCTTGCAATTCGAGCACTGTCGCCACGCAAGAGATTCATGAGTACTGTCTGTGCCTCGTCATCTAGATTGTGGCCTGTTGCAATGACATCAGCCCCAATCTCTTGTGCTGCAACATTTAGTGAACGTCTTCGCAGAACACCACAGTATGAGCAAGCACCTACAGAGTTCGTTGGTTTGCGTTGTATAATTTCATCGAGAGTGTAACCGAAAAGTGTTCTAAAAGAGAACACTTCAAGATTGAGATCTAATGATTGAGAGAGCTCTTTAGCTGACTCAAGTGCTCTATCGCGATACCCAAGAATTCCTTCGTCAATGGTGAC
The DNA here is from genome assembly GCA_016839275.1 of Candidatus Thorarchaeota archaeon. GTDB lineage: Archaea > Asgardarchaeota > Thorarchaeia > Thorarchaeales > Thorarchaeaceae > SMTZ1-45. The sequence continues at coordinate 132,725 of JAEOUM010000117.1, read as the reverse complement.
AGGAATTATCTCAGACTTCGCAAAGGCACTCTCAATTTTATGGAGTACATGTAGAAGAACTGCGCTGTCTTTTCCTCCAGAAATAGCCACTGCAATCCGGTCATTTTCTCGGAACATCTTATGTCGGTTGATAGTCCTCCGTGTGCGATCCACCGTGGTCTGAACAAGACAAGAGCCACAGAGCTGTTCTGCTGTGTAACGTCGGAGGTACACTGCAGGATTACCACACTTAGAACATCTGGATTGCATGACAACGACTACTCCGAGTCGCTTTACCACGCACTGACAAGTTAAAGATATTCAAATGAAGAACAAGGTCATCCTTTGGTTTTAGTAGCTGGAGTTTCTTTCTCCTTTAGATCATCTATTATTTTGGCTCGTCTAAGCTGAAGAGATGCTTTCGAGGCTCGGAAGTTGGCTGCTTGAATGATGTCTTCAACTGTCCGATGCCACTCTGCTGGAGAGAGTGACGTATAGATTTCTTTGAATGAATCACTTAGTCGTTCAATACGAGCAAGACATTCAACGCGGTCCTCAGGCAGTCTCTTCTCATCAAAGTACACGAGAGCATGACCTTTCAGTGCTTCCCAGTCTATGTCACTGTTTGCTTGAAGAATTATTCTCAATTTATCAAGGGGGTCCTTCCAAGATTCTGGAATGAACATAGTAAGATAGTCGGTGAGAGCTTTCCGGGCTCTCTCTCGGACATCTTGTACCGAACTTATCTGATGTGTCATCATCTGGCATCGAGCAATAGTGCTGGTGGTCCCTTTTTAGGTCCCACATTTTTCCTTATTTATGATTTTAGAAGAGTCCTTTACCTAATACCAGACTGAAAATGATACTTAGTACGACAATCGCTAGGGATATAATGCGTATTGGATACATGACATATCGTATTTTCTTCTCGTCAGATGTCAAGAGACTGAGACCGTTTGACAGTAACTTGTCACCATCGAGGAATGGAATGGGAAGGAGATTAAAGAGGGCTAAGGAGATGAGTATTAGATAACACCAGAAGATTATCTGTTGAAGATGGAGAACATATATTGGAGATAAGATAAGATTCCAACCAGGTTTCGGTTCCCAATAATCAGTCCCAAATACCCCAAGATACCCACGAGATGCATTTGCGTCGCTCGCAGCCAGTATAAGTATTACATCTCCATTGAGTGTATGAACCGTGACCTGAGACCCCGCAGGAGCTCCGTTCATGAATACACTGACAGCTGACCAGTTAGCAATTACTGTATCATTCAGACCAATTATCACATCACCAACTTGGAGGCCTGCAGCTGCAGGACTTCCTTCACTGAGCTGATAGATATAGGCTCCACTAGGAGGATTGTACGCTATGGAAGCGATTGAATTGAAGTTAACAAGGAGTACGAGAAAGACAAAGCTCCATAATATGTTAGAGTATGATCCCGCAGCAAGCAGCCGCATTCGACCCTGTGGAGTTGCCTCTTTCTCAAATGCCTCCTCATCAGGCTCAACAAAGGCACCAAAGAGTATGAACAAACCAAGCAGACCGGAGCTCTTGATGGGAATATTGTCACGGGATGATGCAAGACCATGAGCGAATTCATGTGTCAGGATTGCTACAGCAAGACCAATCAGCATGTATACTAACGGGAGACCTGTGATTGTCACACCGGGAATTATTGGTACGACACCTCCAGCTGCAGCAGGTTCTAGAAAGAACTTGATGAGATTCTCGCCAAACACCCAGAATGAAAAAATCATTGCGCCAAAACCAACAACAATGCCTATGTTGAAGAATATTAGTGGGAACTTCTTTCCCATGCGTGTCAGGAATGCATTAAGCCTCTGGGTCTTCCACATAAAGAAGAACGGAGTACCTGCCTCAACTCCCTTCTTCTGAAGACGTTCAACACCCAAGTATTGAGCAACTGCATATATAATGAGCCAGAAGAGACCAATCAGTCCGAAAGCAAGTAAAGTACTATCCATTAACACTACACGTCCCACTAAGGAGTAGCGAGAAAAGTTATTGAGCGGGTTATAATGATTGTGACTTAGGTACATTCTTTCAGCTATGTTACAGAAGAGTCGACCCGACCACAACCCTCATAAAGTGACATCTGTAGCCTAGCGCGAGTGTCCAATAGGGCACATCTTATAGATTTAGGTAGGCGATACGATAGTTGCCGTTCAAACTTGTGATTTCGGACCCAGAAACTGGAAAAGCCATCCAGAACGAATTAGATGAGGCAAAAACTAATGCTATGGTTGGTAAGCATGTTGGAGAGATAGTAGAAGGAGATATGTTAGGCCTACCAGGATACAAATTAAAGATCACAGGCGGAAGCGATTCAGCAGGATTCCCAATTCGTCCGGATGTGCATGGAAGTGGAAAGAAACGTGTACTGATTCGAAGCCCTCCGGGCTTTAGACCAGACAGAAAGGGAATGGCGAAGCGTAAAACAGTACGCGGAAGAGAACTGAATAGTGATATCTCACAGGTAAACATGCGAGTAGAGGAGAAGGGTGGTACACCCCTCGAAGAGCTCGTCATGAAAGCCGCATAATCTGTGTTTCTTCTTTCATCAGATAATGTGGTTAGGGTGAACCATATACTTCTTATGTACAACAGGAAAAGAGTCACTACGCCCAAATAGGCCACATCTGGAAGTGAAGACTAGGTGACCAGAAAATACGCAGGACAATCAGAGGTAAGTATTGGTACGTTGGGTCATGTTGACCATGGAAAGACAACTCTAGTGTCTTATATCACTGGAGAGTGGACAGATAGACACTCGGATGAGATTAGACGCGGCATTTCTATTCGACTTGGCTATGCTGCAGCCACTCTCATGAAGTGTAAGAGTTGTCCTGAGCCTGAAATGTACACCACCTCTCACCTTGCAAAGGATGGAAAATGTAGTAAATGTGGTGGACCCCTTGAGGTCTTGCGAGAAATTTCTTTTGTTGACAGTCCTGGTCACGAATCTTTAATGGCAACGTGTCTGAGCGGCGCAAGTCTAATGGATGGTGCAATCCTTGTGATTGCAGCCAACGAGCCCTGCCCAATGCCTCAAACTGCTGAGCATCTTCACGCTCTGGAGATTGTGGGTGTAAAGAACCTCATCATAGTTCAAAACAAGATAGAGCTTGTCACAAAAGAACAAGCTAAGAAACACTATCAGCAGATAAAGAACTTCGTTAAGGGAACTGTTGCTGAAACAGCACCAATCATTCCCGTATCTGCCGTCTTCGGAGCCAATATTGATCTTCTCATAAAGACCATTGAGGAGGTCATTCCAACACCTAAACGTGATGATGATGCGCTACCAAAGATGTTTGTTGCGCGATCGTTTGATATCAATCGTCCTGGAACCGCCCCCGACAAGATGCATGGAGGCGTCGTTGGCGGATCAGTAGTTCAAGGAAAACTAAAGATTGGTGATGAGATAGAGATTTCACCTGGTGCAAAAGGCGAGAAAGGTTTCAAGCCTATCAAAGCTAGGGTAGTCAGTCTCCTATCCGGAAGCGGTAATTCTCTCCAAGAGGCTTACCCCGGTGGACTAATAGGTGTGGGTACAGGTCTAGACCCTGCTTCAACACGTGCAGATCGGCTCGTCGGCAATGTGGTTGGTAAAGTTGGTAAACTACCTAAAATCATCGAGAAACTGATGGTCAAGCCTGTTCTGATGCAAAGAGTAGTTGGTATGGAAAGCCAAAAACAAGTAGAGAATCTCAAACTCAATGAACCCATGATGCTTGTAGTCGGGACAGCTTCCACTGTTGGTGTAATTACAAGACTGCACGGAGAAGAGATAGAGTTGGCACTGAAACGTCCTGTTGTGGCGGAAAAGGGGCAGCGTGTTGCAATTGGTCGTCGTGTTGAAAACAAATGGCGACTGATTGGATATGCGGAAGTGTAATTGTTGGCTCTCGTTGTTGTACTTGACACTAATATATTGACTGTGCCAGCACAATTCGGAGTGGACATATTTTCTGAAGCAGAGAGAGTTCTCGAGAGAAATATTGAGTTTGTAGTTCTCGATTCTGTTGTAATGGAACTTGAGAGAAACCTCAAGTCTACAACTGGAAAAGAGGAACGATGGTTCAAGATTGCATTGGACCTTGTAGAGAGGTGCAGAATTGTCAGATTACCAGATGCACTGCAGAGTATTCCTGTGGATGAGGGAATCTTAGAATATGCAAAATCTTCCAAAGGGGTAATTGCAACAAATGATAAAGGGCTCAAAGAACGCGCAATATCACAAGGAACTCCGGTTCTCTACCTCAGGGGCAAAAAACGACTTCAACTCATGGGATTCATCGTGTGAGACCGTGTCACAACGTTTTTATGGTTTACAAAGCGATGAGCCGCTTAGCCGTCTGGTTCAGACCTTAGGTCATACCTAGAGTTTGAAGTGTTCTGAGAAGAATTATCCTATCGGGCAAGGAGCGTCTTAAGTTGTACAGTATAGTCACAGTAAAGGATGTCGTACGCATTCCACCATCTCAATTCGGTTCTCCTATAGATGATGCAGCGATGATTCACTTGCGCAAACAGCACGAGAATGTCCTGGATCGAGATGTAGGCTTAATGATTGCAGTGATTGGTATCGATGAGATTGGCCAGGGTCGTCTGATTCCTGGTGATGGAGCAACATACCATGCTGTGACCTATCGTGTACTTGTGTTCAAACCACTCCGAGGAGAGCTCGTAGAGGGCAATGTTGTCGAACTCATGGACTTTGGTGCGTTCATTAGAATGGGGCCATTGGACGGTCTGTGCCACGTGAGCCAGATATGTGATGACTTCATCACCCAAGACACAAAGGGAAGTGCACTTCTGGGGAAAGAAACGGGTCGTATGCTCTCAGAAGGCGATATGGTTCGTGCCAGAGTCACATCAATCAGTTTCGAGTCTGGCAATAAGTCCGGTAAGCTAGGTCTCACAATGAGACAGCCATTCCTTGGAAAGATTTGTCCGGACCAATCATGGGTCGAGGATGATGTAAAGGCAGCCCGTGGTGAAACAAAGAAAGAGAAAAAGAAGTAACCTGGAGGGAAATGAAATAGCGAAAATGAAAGCATGTAGAGCTTGTCACTACCTCACGAATGAGAGTATGTGCCCAAATTGTAAGAGCACCAGTCTGTCTACTTCATACACAGGAATTGTAGTCATCCTCCCAGGAAAGAGCCTGCATGACGACCCAAGAAAGGACTCCTATGTAGCCTCACGGCTCAATATTGACAAACCAGGCAAGTACGCATTGAAAGTCCGCTAGACCTTGTGACTAGTGTCACTGGTGAAAGCTTTATTAGACAACTCCAAGTCGACTGCCTGACCCCACAACTGATGTGGTCTGATTCTCAGCAAGTGATGCCAATGAAAATTGAGATTCTTAAGGAAAAAGAAAACAAACCCCTTGCACGAAAAGAAATCGAGTTCAGGGTGGACCATACAGGTACGACTACGCCTAGTAGGGCTGATATTCGTGCAAAAATCATGGCACAATTTAACGCAGATGCTGCAGCAGTTGTGATCAAAAAGCTCGACACAAAGTATGGAATCGGTATGACCGAGGGTACAGCAAGAATCTATTCGACACCTGAACAGATGAACAAAATCGAGCTGGCTCATATCAAAAAGCGTCATGAGTCGAAGAAGAAGGAGGATGCAGAGTAATGCCCAAGGCACATACTATGTACAAGGTCGATAAGTCCGGTAAGGTTACTCCAAACAAGAGGGCTTGCCCCCGTTGTGAGAAGGGCACCTTCATGGCAGAACATTTCAACCGATACGCCTGCGGACGCTGCGGATATTCTGAGTTCAAGCGTAAGGAATAGACATACATTCCTTCGGATTTCATCCAATACTACTTCTCCTAGTAGAAACTAGGTTATTCTCCCACTATGGCCATCACCCATCTTATGAAGAGAAGAACACCAACGATCATGGTCAGAAGAATATCTGCTAAGAAAGCTCCGGGTACTGTAATCTCCAGGATTGCTGAGAGAATGAGCGCTACAGGGAAGGTCACTATGAATGGGAGCGTGGCAATCGTCAGAGAAACCTCTTCACTGGATACCATCACATTCACGAGGAGTACTATCCATATGGCATAGATTGCGACGAGGAGAGAGGCTTCAAGTAGCATCGCGTTGTTCTCCGAGGTTAGCGTTTCTACTCCCATGATAGAACAATGTATGTATCACATGGAGGAGCTGTCAAACTTTCAGTGGTTCAGTCCCTTTTCATCTCATATGATGCGGGAGTTTGGCGGCGAAGCACTTGGGTTAGATACTAGCCCCACAATTCTCGCATTTTCTGGCATCTTCCTCATTCCTGTGACCACAATACGGACAGGAGAGGAGTACGGTTTCCTTCTCTTCGTCAGTGAGTGAGATGCTCTTTATTCCTAAGCGCTGCATGGTCTCGACGAGCTCCTTCTCATCCATGTCTGTAATCGGCTTGCCAACCTCGCTCTCGATGCTCTCTGCGTCGTCATGCCTGAGCTTCACTGCCTTGTCCGTGCCTGCTATCATGTATAGGAGAGCAGAACCTACACTGAGGCGCAGCAATCGTCGAGCAACGCGTCTTCTAAGGGGGCGTCGAGCGTGAAGAAACGGTCTCCTGACACCACCAGATCTTCGACCGGGGTCTCTTCTTCTACCTCTCATAGTCTTCTCGGGAGCCCTTCTCAATTTATGGTTATAATGCTTCGTGAATGATTCGTATATGTTATCTTAGAAGTTGTTTTATGAATAATTCCAAACATCCAAAACATTAACATCCTCTGACGTTAAGTGGTACTGCGATAGAACTGCGTGTTCGGGGGTTTGTTTCAATCAGAGGCAATCGAATAGTGAAACTTGTTGTTTTGTTATTGATAGGGTGCTCACTCTGCATGCCTCTCAGTCAGCCAGCTACCTCAGACAAGGCGATACTCAAGATACTCTCACCATCGCTTCCATCCCAGGAACCAGTAGTCAAGACCTGGCACCATGACTGTACAAATACATCTGGGTTTCAGTATGGAGAGTTACCGAGACGTTTTCCCATAGGAATGAGTAGTTATACTGCTGTGAATACAGAGGGAGTTCTCGAATCTGATGGACAATGTCTTTACACAGCAAATATCTCAACTCTTCAGGGTGATTACAGTTGGGTTTATTATGGTCCAACCTTCATATGCGATCTACTGGATACATTTCCAGTCGCTGGACTCCGGAACTTCAGTGTCCAAATCGAACTAATCAATTCGAATCCTGAAGCCAGAGGAGCAGCTGCAATAGGCCTTTTTGATGAAACTCTTAGTCCCGTTCTGGTTGCAAGCTGTCGAGATATAGGTCCTAAGGCCCAGGGGGACTTGACTTGGATGTATCACCCAAGGAATTCTTCATTTTTCTATCTGGACCTAGGCAGAGACGACAATAACTATTCGATACTCTACATTGACTGGAATATGAATATTGTAAACTCAACTTTGAGCGCAACATATTCACACGGCCAAGGATTATGGGGGAAAATCCCAGCCTATCCGACTCTGAACAGTACAATTGTTGTGGAAAATGATGTGGAATATTATAGGCCAATTAGGTACCTGGTATTGACTGTTGTAGGACTTTATGGCTACGAATATTTTCCGATTCCACCATTCCGTTTTCATGATATCTATCTTGAGTACGAGATTGGTGGTATTACCGATACGTCCCCTCCGTTGCTAACCCCTCAGCCCGACAGGGAGTATATTCAGGGTGAAACTGGAAATACTATATCATGGGAGTGCTATGATGACCACCCATACAGATACTGGTTGTTTGACAGTCTACATTATTCGTATAGTGGCATGTCCCTTTCAGAGGAAGGTTTCTGGAATAGCTCTCGTTTTGATGTGTCCATTGATGGGCTTAGAGTGGGGACCCATTTCTTCGAATTATGTCTTCAAGACCGAGGAGGGTTTATTGTCACAGATTGGGTCGAGGTGCAGGTCGTTGAAGATCCACTCTCCAATTTCGTCAGTGCGTATCTCCCGCCTATTCTAATTATCTCCACGGTGGCTCTTGTATGTGTTCTTGACCGAAGGGGTAGGAGAGAAACCGCACGCCTCTGCGGAGATGCATAGTCACGTTCATTGAAAAAGCAAACCAATATCGACAGGCATCCCACAGACCTGTCCTACGAATAACTTTAAAACTCGCAACTGCCCTCTTCCCTCTAACCTTGGCGGATTTGGGCAATTGGTTCTCATTCGTCTTTGGTTAAGCAAACATTTAAGTAAAGCGGGCTGGGGAAGCCAGTCGTCTGCGGATTTTCTGCAGACGGGCAAAGCCTATCCCGCAGGGCTCATATGAGTCTTGCACTCGGAGGCACCCTGAGATCGGAAGTTCAAATCTTCCGCCCGCTACCATTTACTATAGCTAATATTTCTCGTTATTTACTAATCTTCTTCATCAAAGTCAGGATTGATGCAATACCCTTCCTCACCATTCTCCAATGTGATAGGAAGTATCTGGTCCTCTTCAGTAGCAATTTCAAAAGCATCTTTCAGATACTCTAAGTTAGACATGAATAACTGCTAGATAGATATCTAGAATACGTCAGGGCCCGTGCTACTCCAAACGATATACTGCAGAACGATGATAGTGAGTCCAATCACTGAGGCAAACAATAGCAAGAAACAGGTTCTTGATGACATTGACCATTGGGACCAGTGGCCCTTGTATCTATTGAGTGGCAGTCCAAGACAGAGCAGAGCAAGGAGTATACCCACTAGTATTGCCCCAAGGGGAAAAATCTTGTCTAGAATCATAATCAGTGTCATTACAGTCATTTGTTCATACTTGTGAACCGAGTTTAGTTTTTCCTCTGCAGCAACACTACCCACTACCATCTTTTTTTCTTACCCAATCGATTAGCCAAACAGTTTTGAACAAGCTCAATCAAGATTTAGTATTCTCCTGGAGGAAAGGGAACATGCCACCGTTATATGATCCGAAAGCGATAGAGGAATGCTTTGATGAGATGGGATTAGATGAATGGGAGCGGATGGTGAGAACACCGACAAACCAAGTCGGATTTCATATTCATAATCACTATCTCCAGCAGTATATCAAACAAGGGAATAATGTACTTGAAATTGGTCCAGGCCCTGGGAGGTATACAATTGAACTCGCAAAATTGGGAGCCAAGATCAGTATCATTGATATTTCGTCTGTACAGCTTCGATTGAACAAACAGAAGGTCACCGAGACTGGATATGAGGATGCAGTTGTCTGGAGAAAGAAGATGGACATTCGAAACCTATCAGAGCTCGAAGATGAGTCCTTTGATGCAACAGTGGCATATGGTGGCCCTCTGAGTTATGTCTTCGAATACGTTCATGATGCACTGCGTGAAGTAATTCGTGTCACTAGACCGAATGGCTATATCTTCCTGGGCGTTATGTCTACAGTTGGAACCTTTCAGTACCTCTTAGAGGAAGTGTTCAAACTAGTTGATGATGTAGGAATCAAGAGGACTGAGCAGGCGTTAATGGATGGAAATGTGATCGGGAATGTAGCTGCTCCCAACAAACACTATTGTCATATGTTTAGATGGAGTGAGTTGAGAGAAATACTAACAGAGTATCCTTGTGAGATTGTTGTTGCATCGGCTTCTGCAGTCTTGTCTAACAGTCATTCATCTCAGGAATTTTTGGAAGAGATTATGAAAGATCAAAAGAAGTGGAGCGCATTCTTGCAGTGGGAGCTTGATGTTTGCAAGGAGTCAGGAGCTATTGATTGTGGAACGCACATGATTGTGGTCCTAAGAAAGAAGTAATGGATTAGCTTGAGTGCACAAAGATTCATACTTTTTCCTTCAATCAGGTAAATGGATTAGTCTTTCACAGCTAGAATGACGAGATCCTCTAAGGCATGAATGCCGCGCATCTGATTAGCTTCTACAGAAATGTATTGATTCTCCCCAAGCTCAACCTCTTCATCGCCAGATGTGATAATCGCTCGTCCTTTCAGTACAAAGAAGAATGCAGAGTGCGCCGCCACATGAGGCGGTGCTCGTGCTCCCTTCCCAAGAGATAGACGCATAACGGAATAACCATCCCTTTCCACAATAGCAATTTTGCTTGGACCTTCTTGTAAAAACTGTAGATTTTCGAAAATGTCACCACTTGACATGAGTTATCACAGAGAGCAACACCCAATTTATATATAAACTATAGTTAATAGTCTAAAATGGAAGTCCTATGTATAATCATTGTTAATCCTCTAAACCGAAGGTTTCTCCCAAATACACTGTCATTAATTCGTGCAAACCAATTTTCTTTAGACGTGTTCTATTGTATCCAGACTTGGGTCTGGATGAGCGTGTTTAATTCGTATAAGTTGTCTATGCCGTCTTCTGAACAATAAAAGACAGAAGCCACAGATTAATACCCATATGAGAAGAATAGTTGTAGTAGTCAAGGCAATCATCTCTTGACTCTGGACAGTACGAACCCATTCATAATCGAAAGACTGAGAAAAATTAGCGGTGTTTAGAACCACGAGAAGAAAACCTGGGCTCTCTGTGGCTGTAAATCCGATTTTATCACTTATCCCGATGCGATGATAGGTGCGCGTGAGAATGTTCAGATCAATAAGAGATGGATTAACACTCCAATCGTAGCTTTGAAGTATATACAATGCACATTCTACGGGATACAGACTTGCTTCATAGGTCAGCTGGATCTGCTCGCCAGCTTCTGCCTCTAAGAAAAATCTGTCTTCATCATATGGGTCCAGAAATGATGACCCACACTCACTATTTATGGAATCAACACAGGGGACATTTGTGAATGCCAGGATAAACAACATCATGATTGTGATGATGGAGAGTGTTCGCAAGACGATCAGATACTATATCAGTCACAATAGATATCTCTCTTCCGATTATTTGTTTAATTTGTTAGTTATACAAGTGGAGGGAAGTGAAAAATGCTCTTATCAATGGTAATAGAAATAAGTCTTGGAGTTGCAGGAAGCACGTGAGGTGTGGGAAATAGATGATACCAGAACCAGATAGTTATGGAAGTCCACCGGTTCAGCGACGTAACAACAACCTGCTCTGTGTGGCAATTATCCTATTTATTTTCGGATTTGCGTTTTTGCAGCCGGCATGGTTAATGGTAGGCTGGTGGGGTTTCATGTCCTCTTTCGACCCACTAATCCTAACTGTCTTTGTATTAATCGGCATAGTACCTACATCAGGTGGTATCTATGTCATGTGGAAATGGTGGAATAGCGGTTCCTGAACCCTCCACCGGTAGCAGTTGGGACCCTTTAGCTGTTATATAGATTGGAAACAATGCTTTTGAGTGGGTTTTTCGATGTTTTCTGCCCATCCTGAATGATCTGTGAACTATAGCAGATGAGGATGGAGTAAAGATAATGACAAACCGCGGATTATGGATTCAGTTGATTACATTTGTGGCCTTCTTGGGCATCATGTTCGTGATGTTCTCGATGGCAGGAGAAATTGGATTTGCAGCATTCATACCATTTGGCAACATGGGCGCCCATGCAGACATAGTGTTCGTTCTGACAAGTATGAGTGCAATAGTAGGCATCGGTCTGGGGATGATATTCGTACCGGTCTACCTCAGCCTTGGTAAACTGGCCCTAGGAAAATTAAAAACCTTTGGAATTTCTGATGTTAACATTGAAAGTAAAAATCGTGGCTTCAGAGCATTCTTCTTCCCAGCCCTCATGGCGATTAACTTCGCACTTCTTTTTGTGTTTACACCAGGAGTACGAGAATTGGTTGTGAGTGCGAGCTTCCTGAGCTCACCGATGGTAGAATCGTGGCCAATTCCAGCACTGTTCGTACTACTTGTTCTCACTGTAGGTGTAGCAGTAGCATTCTTTTCAGCAGCATGGTTCATTCTGGACTCGGGTATAATCTACGTGAGCAGGAATGATTCAGGTGAACCTATAGAGATGCGTCCTATGGGTGGTTGGTTTATGGGGTTTCTAAAGGGCTATGCAGGAATTGGTGTGGTGTTTGCATTCTATAGTTTTGTTATTGAGATTATGAGTTCAAGTGCCACTGTACACTGGTCGGTACCAGCTCTATTGCTACCTCTACCAATCATTGTTATGATCCTTGCAATACCAGCTGTGATTCTTATGAAGAGCACACACCAACGACAAATTCAATTTGTCCGAGGAGTGGCAAGAAGAATGGGAATAAAGGAGAAAATTGATCTAGCGGTTCATCGCTCGAGCGAGAGTGGATAGGAGAGGAGGCTTCAAAGTAAATCTCAGGCGAGAATCATATCTCGTGGGGTGTAGGTACCAGTATCGAGTACATGATCCCAGTAGATTGATTCATCACTGTTGAAATCGGGAAGACCCTGACTTCGACCAAGCCATCGCCAACAAGGAATGGTTCCAACCAGCTCAAGCTGATATAGATTGGATCGTGTCGCGTTGAATCGCACCTCTAACAAGGTTCCCTCAGGAAGTGTATCAATATCTGCCACTTCGAGAATGGAGCGACCATTAGAATTCCTCTCACCACAACGAGACAGGTAATAGCGGACTTCTGCTCCCGATAGAGGGTCAGGCATCAATACAGCTACGTGGGGTCGTGACACGGGATCCCAATGGCGAGGGATAGCAGGTCTTCTGATTACATAGTCGATGATAGCGTCAATCCGGGTGGAATAGTCCAATTGAATCGTAATCCTCTCCGAGTAACCCTTCCCATTCCCTGTATATAAGGGAGGTTCGAGTATTACAGAGTCCTCTAGGGCTTATTGTATGGCACCTAGCGGGACTCTAAACTGTTAGTAATACAGAGAGAGTGTCTGCGACTCCAGTGGAAACGAGGGGAAGTTAGAACCCCTCCAAGGGATGCTTAACAAATGGCCATGACCATATGCTAAGATTCATCCTCAGATTGAAGACCAATCATGAGCGGCCGTCCTTCATAGATAGAACGTGCAACTTTTTCTCTAGCGCTAGCTAGAAGACGCCATATTGTACCCCGTGAAATACCCATTGAAGATCCAGCCTGTTCCTGATACAAGCCTTCGAGGTCGACCAGCCGTAGAACTTCAACCTCTGCCAAATCAATGACTATGGGATTATCTCCACTCTTTGGCTCTGGAATCATCTTCTTGGCAAAGGGTTCAATCTTTATTTTGGGCTGGATTGGAAACCTGCCGCGACCACCTCTTCTTCTTCGAAGCATTTCTAATCATTTAAACAATGCATGAGGTTTCTTTTACATTTATCCACTAGCAGACAAGGGCCAAACTTGCACGATTTCACATCACTTACTCAATCCATCGCATGAGGTGGAGATTTTTTATCGAGAATCTCTACGATACGAAGCCAAATTTTTCGAAGCTGCACAGATATTTCATGATTGGGTGCATACTCTGTTAGTGTTGTTGCAGCTACCATTGATTGTGTCATGATGGGGTCAAACTTGATTTTTCCTAAGATCTCGATATCGTTCTCACAACAATAACGCTCTATCATTTTTGAGTTTTCCAAATTGATGTCGAATTTATTGATGATAACGGTGCTGAGGACTCTGAATCGTTTTAATAGGTCGATAATCCGACGCATGTCATGGATTCCAGATATTGTAGGCTCTGTAACTACAATTCCTAATTGTATCCCTGTGACAGTGGCTATCACTGGACAACCAATTCCCGGAGAGCCATCAATCAAGACTATGCTTGATTCATTGGTTAAAGCCATCTGGGTAGCAAGTTTTCGAACCTCAGTCACAACCTTGCCCGAGTTTCCTTCTCCAGCTATCAGTTTTGCATGTGCCATCAGACCCACACGGGTATCAGAGCTGAAGACATGACCTGAAACTCGCTCTTTCATACGGATAGCTCCTTCAGGACAGATCTGAACGCATACATTACAACCTTCACATGCAATCGGATCTACTCTATTTTCACCAATTGCTTCAAATCGGCAAGCAGTTTCACAAAGCCTGCACTGAGTGCAGATCTGTTCATCAATCTCAGCGACTTTGGAACCAATGAAATCGCGAGATGATTTGATAGTAGGATTTAGGAGAATGTGAAGATCTGGAGCGTCAACATCACAGTCCGCCATGACCGTCTTTTCTGCTATGGCACCAAGGGCAGCACATATGGTAGTCTTTCCAGTTCCACCTTTTCCGCTAATTACTGCAATCTCACTTGGCATCTGCTACCACCTTCCCAATATGATTGTACAGCTCTCGGAACTTTCCAATCCATTCAGGCATCTCTTGAACAAAGGGGATGCCTTGGGAGTAGAGTTCTGCAATGCGGCGGCTGAAGGATATCTCCATTAATATTGGAGTCGCATTTTCTTTGCAGTATGTGATAACTCCATCATCTCCGATACCAGCTCTATTAACTATGACTCCAAAGGGGACTCCTAATTCCTTGACCACATCAATTGCCATAGATAAGTCGTGTAATCCGAAGGGAGTTGGTTCAGTCACTAGAATGAGAAAATCACTACCTCGTACTGTTTCAATGACAGGACACGCAGTTCCTGGTGGTGCATCTAGGATATTCGTATTTCCGTTCTTGATGTTAGTTTTTACCTCACGTATCACAGTCGTTGCTATGGGTTCTCCAATAGAGAGTTCGCCATAGGTGAGATGAATGTCCCCACTCATCGATTGGTGAATTGTGCCAATCGAACGCGCAACCTCTGTGATTGCTCCTTCAGGACACACCAAAGCACAACCACCACATGCGTGACAAATCTCATTGAACACCATAGTCTTCGTCTTTCCCACAAATATCGCATTGAATTGACAAAACTCTGAACATTTTCCACACAATGAACATTTTTCGACGTCAACTACAGGTGTAGGTACTGTGACCGGATAGGTCATCGTATCAGTATGATGAAGAAGTGTGTGTACATTTGGCTCCTCAACATCACAGTCTAGCAAGTTTACAGATTGCACCGATAATGCAAGATTCACTGCTACCGTCGTCTTTCCAGTACCACCTTTTCCAGACGCCACTGTAATGATCATTATAGCTCACCTGTGATTGACCTATCTCCTTTCAATGGTGATGCGCGTCGGCACAACCCTCTGTAAGCTCTTCGAGCGCATTTTGAGCATAAGCGTTAACAAGTTCCTGCACGAGGTTGCTATTTGCTCGAAGCACAGCAATATTCTGAGATTGAAAGCTCATGATTCCTCTCGGCCCCATTCCTTGTACAATCACAGCTCTTGGATTATATTGTTGGATATTGTCGTGAGCATGCCCTTTTCCACCTGAATGCTCTCCACTATTTGGGTGTACTTTCATCTCGATGGTATGTCCGTTATCATCTAGGTCAATCACAGCAAAAAAAGGAGCTCTTCCAAAGTGCTCAGCAACTTCTATGCCTCGTGAATCTTGTGCTGGGATAATTATCCGTGTTGTCACAGACTTCTACCTCCTCTTCGACGGTGACCTCGACCACCTCCAGACCCACGACCAAATCCCATACCTGTGCCACCCCCATAACCCATGCCTAGACCACGACCAGGCCCTCCTTGCCCCTTTCCTACATTGGAGGGCCCTGGAGCCTTCAGCTCATCTAAATTGTCGTTCCTATATCTATCAATCGCAGTCTTGACTGTTCCCGAAATATTAGTGAGGATTTTGATACTTGCATCCTTTAACGCGGGAAAAGCATTGGGACCCACACTGCCTGTTAGGACTGTTTCTACGTTCTTAGATACTACAGTCTGAGCTGCTCTAATTCCCGCGCCACCAGGAGCCAATGCAGCTTCGTTTGAAACAGCCTCAAACTCATAGGTTTGCGGGTCTGCGATTATGAAGTAGGCACATCTACCAAACCGTGGGTCGATTGGAGATTCCAGTGTTGGACCTGTTGAAGTAATACAAATTCTCGTCATTTTAGATCACATTTAATTGAATCTGGATTCATATTATATATTGAATCTGGATTCATAAAAACTCATCGGTAGTAACGTTTTCGGGCCGAGGTCCGCCGGATATTGTCTGTGAAACTCTCGGAGTGAAGTGTTTATCTTTTAGTATGAGAATAGGCAAACAGTCAATGGAGAGATTGAGCATGGGTTTCAGTGTTGGAATTGTCGGAAAACCATCCTGTGGTAAGACCTCTTTCACAAATGCTGCGTGTATGACAGATTTCAAAGTAGGAAGCTACCCATTTACAACTATCGAGGCAAATGTCGGAGTGACCCATGTAAGGACTGCGTGTGCATGCAGAGATTTTGATGTTCAGGATAATCCAAAGAACTCGATTTGCATTGATGGAGTACGCCTTGTCCCAATCAAACTGATTGATGTTGCAGGGTTGGTACCGGGTGCACATGAAGGGAGAGGAATGGGAAACCAGTTTCTTGATGATCTCAGACAGGCTGATGTGCTTATTCATATTGTAGATGCAAGTGGGGCTCTTGACTCAGAAGGACAGGAAGTAGCCGCAGGCTCTCATGATCCTGCAGAAGATGTACGGTTCCTTGAAGATGAACTAATAGAGTGGATACTTGGGATAGTCACGAAAGACTGGAGAAGAATCACTGGAAGAGTCAGAGCGGAAGGTGCGAAATTAGAGGAGTTGCTTCTTGAGAAGCTCTCAGGTCTCAAAATATCAAGAGGAGATATACTAAAGGCAATGAGACATTCTGAATTGAAATCAGAAACTGTCGATAAGTGGACTGATGATGAACTGCGAGAATTTGTAAGGTCTTTGCAGCACACAGCAAAACCAATTATCATAGCAGCGAACAAGATTGACAGGCCTGGCGCTGAGGATAACATGAAAAGATTACAGGAGGAGTTCCCGGATTACCTAGTTGTGCCAGTGAGTGCACTTGCTGAGAAGGTTCTGAAAGATCTTGATAAAAAAGGGGTTATCAAGTATATCCCGGGAAGTAATGATTTTGAGATACTCCAGTCTGACAATCTGAGTGATAGCGAAAAGAACCAGTTACAGAAACTGAAAGAGCATATTCTTCAGAAATATGGAGGCACTGGAGTTCAGAATCTACTGAACAAGGCAGTATTCGACTATCTTCATATGATTACTGTGTATCCTGTTCATGATTCAAATACACTTGCTGACAGTGATGGCAATGTCCTGCCAGATGTCTATCTCGTTCCTGAGGGAACCACCGCTAAAGAGTTCGCAGGGCACATCCATACTGATCTCATGGAGTCATTTGTGCACGGAATTGATGCACGAACAAAGATGAGAATCTCTGACAAACATGTCCTCAAAGATCGTGATGTCATCAAGATTGTGAGCGCAAAAGGACAGAAGTGATTCAAAATGGATAAAGAGTCAAAAAGATTCTGTTCATGATTAAACAATTTATGCTCATCCAGAATGTGCATAGGGAGAGAGCACAGTATGCTGACCTTTCTTCCTCTGCGACAGCTGATTTAGCAGCTTCTCTCTGTCTACCATTCTCCGATATCAATGCCATGTAATAGTGAAAAAGGGTTTATCATTCAGGTGAAAGAAATGGATATTTTCGCTACATTGGCGGACGCAAGAACCGCAGGAATGCAATTGGGCAGGTATGGTCAATATCCAACAATATACAAACGAGGTGCTAAGGACTACATCATTGTGGAGAGAGGTGAGTGGCCACCAGAAAACTCTTGGCCTTTCTTGAAATGGGACGGCCGAGACTGGGTGCCGGTCTTGGCTAGGCTTGACTCGCTTCAACAAGCACAAGAAGCAACAAGTCTGTTCGCTCTCCTCGGGCACAATCCTATCATTGTTGAGTTTCCAGGAATTACGTTTGATCTCTTCTTCCGCGAAGCACACATACCATCAGGAGCGTGGATAGTAAGCGAAGTGGATCAAAACTATTTTGTCAAGCACATGAAACCTCCAGACGATAGTATTGATGAGGATGAGTCAGAAACCATCGAGATCGAGATTTCATCTCCCTGACTCAAGGACTCAGCGGAGTTTTTCTCCAAGTGTCCAGTATTGCCCATTCAGGGGTAGATATGTGAAGAGATTCGTCTTAGAGGCATCAAACCTGCCGTTTTCACTAAGAACAGATTCTTCTATATGTACAGCTAGCACGTCCACAATAAAGAGATCATGCGCGCCTAGTGGGACTATACTTTTGATTTTACATTCGATATTGATGGGGCACTCCTTAATCATTGGTTGTTTGATCTTCGATGCAGGTTCAGGTGTGAATCCGCATTCTGAGAACTTGTCATAATCACGACCCGATTTAGTTCCCGCAAATACTGTGCCCTCAATCAAATCCGCGGAGGGAATGTTCAGAACGAACTCTCCTGCATCCTTTACAAGGTCATAGCTGTGGCGTTCTGGTCGTATTCCAACAACCATCGTGGGGGGACTACTGCAAACATTCGCAGCCCAAGACAAAGTGATGATATTTGGCTTATCATCTCCAGAAACACTTAGCAAGACAACTGGGCAGGGTACTAGTGCTGTAGTCGGTTTTATTTCGCGTTTCATACAAAGAGAGAAGACATTCCCCGTTAAGAAAATGTCGTACGACGTCATCATTAAGTTATGTCAGTGTCATTAGGTTTAAGACGAAGCTAAGAACCGCAAGACCCATCACACAGATGAGGTTATGCTGATGAAACGTGTACTCATTGCAGATCCGATTGAAGAGTCAGCTATTGCCAAGATTAAAGCAGCTGGACTCGAAGTTGTGGAAAGAAATGCAGAAAAAGATGGGCCAATTGAGAAACAAATCAAGGGCTTCGATTGTGTTGTAGTGAGAAGTGCTACAAAGATTACCAAAGAAGTAATCGATGCCGCAGACAAATTGAAACTTGTGGTCAGGGCTGGTGTCGGTCTTGACAATGTGGACAAGAACGCAGCGGATGCAAAAGGAATTGTTGTTCAGAACACTCCAGAGGCACCGACAGTTTCAGTGGCTGAGATGGTCTTCTCATTGATGTTCTCTCTTGCTAGGAATATAACACAGGCAGATAGCTCAATGAAAATGGAACGTTGGGAGAAAAAGAAACTGAGTGGAACTGAACTGTGGCAGAAGACCATTGGAATAGTGGGGTTCGGTAGGATTGGGATGGAAGTCGGAAAAAGAGCCAAGGCATTCGGCATGAACGTTCTTGCATATGATGTCCTTGATGTTGATAAAGCGTGTAAAGAGGTTGGAGCTAAAAGAACAGATTTGAATACCATTATCGAGCAGGCAGATTTTATCACCCTTCATGTACCGTTAGTGCCCCAGACTAAGGGAATGATTGGAGCAAATGAATTCAAGAAGATGAAGAAGACAGCATATCTCATAAACACTGCCCGTGGCGGTGTTGTCGATGAGAGAGCTCTTCTGGATGCACTGAATGCAGGTGAGATTGCTGGTGCAGGATTGGATGTCTTCGAGAGTGAGCCACCTACTAACTGGCAACTGGTGAAACATCCTAAACTTATAGCTACACCACACCTGTCTTCTTCCACTGAAGAGGGGCAAGTTAGGGTTGGAGAACTTACTATTCAGAAAGTCATCAATGGTCTGAAGTAGCTTGTTCAGTCTTCGCTTTGAACAGACAAAACGTTACATCTTTAAGCAAATCATTTCGGGTGTATCTGGTCATGGCACTAGTGCCTGACCAGACCATTCCTTTGTATTGGCGGATACGTCCGCGCGGGATGTGGCCTTTGAGGCTGAACCACAAACAAAGCGAATCTATTACCACAAAGGATGGGTACATACAATGCCAACAGCATACAAACACATGAACGAAACATGGATAGAAGAGCAAAAAGAACGCTCTGAGATTGTTCGAAATAGACTGCTAGTCTGGAGAAAAATGGGCAGCATGGTCAAACTTGAAAGACCTACGAGACTCGGTCGTGCGCGAGCACTTGGGTATAAAGCTAAGCAAGGATACGTGATGGTACGAATTAAGACTGGCCGTGGGCCACGAGAAAAGCCAGGTCCAGCGGGCGGTAGAAAGCCACATAGCTCTGGTATCGTTCGGTATACACCTCAGAAGTCAAGACAATGGATTGCTGAGGAACGCGTAGCCAGAAAATATCCCAATCTTCGTGTACTGAACTCATATTGGGTCGGTGATGATCACAAATGGGTCTGGTACGAGGTCATTCTAGTTGATCCTAGTCATCCAGTCATATACAACGACCCCAATATTAACTGGATATGTGATCCAACTCATAAGGGAAGAGATAGTAGGGGCCTCACTTCTGCTGGAAAGAGGAGCAGAGGGCTTGATAGAAAGGGAAGAGGCGCTGAAAAAATCAGACCTTCAATCGGTGCAAAGGGGAACCGTGCAAAGTAATTTGAATCCCCAGTTCTGAGGGAGCGGCTATGCCGTTCGTGAATAAAATTGAAGCTCGGGCATATGCCCGAGCTACTGAAGTTTTAGAACGAGTTGCCTTATCAGTTCAATCCATTTTTCCGGAGAATGTAAGACAAGAGCTTGTCATGTCTAAGTCAAAAGCGGAGGGACAAGCTGGAGATGCCATTCTAGTCATATCTGCGACCCTAGAAGGACAAGAGAATTGTGAACCGGTCCTAGATTATATATTTGAACAGATGGACAATCAAGGACGTAGAGCAATCGAACGTTCTTTGGATATAAGGCTGGATGATGAGTGCGTCTTTTTTCTTAGGATTGATAAGCAAGCAGCGCTTCTAGGTAACATGAAAGTAGCTGGTGAATCAGATTTGATTAGTGCCAGATTTCACTTCAAACAATACCCACGTTGTAAGCGGGAAGAAGTGATTCTTTCTATTGAGAGTCGCCTTCGCGCTGCTGGAGGTTTGATCTGATGACAGTTGATGTTGGTGTTTATGTTCCAGACATGGAGAAGATTAGTTCGTTTGGTAATATAGCCCATCAAATCGGCTTCAAAGGAATTGCTATCACAGGATTAATGGACCAGCCTTTCAGACAGCTCGCAGAGGAAATTACGGTTTATAGAAGGGTCAATATCACAGGGAAAGGGATTAACTCCCTGAGAAAACAGATTGAAAGAGTCAGAAAAAATACCATTATCGTTGCTGTTCAACTAGGCTCGATTGATATGACTAATTGGGTAGTAGAAGACAAGAGAGTTGATTTTCTAACACTTGATCCTTCTAAAGATTACAAGCTTCGTGAAACCACTGCATCTATCGCTTCAAATTCAGCGACAGCTCTTGAGATTCAAATAGCGCCACTTCTGAACTCCTCGGGATTATATAGATCAAAGATTTTGAAGGCATATCGTGAGGCTGTAATGACAGCTGTTGGTGCAGGAATGGGTGTTGTCCTTTCAAGTGGAGCAACTCATCCAATGGGTTTACGGTCGCCCTTAGCAATGATGCATATTGGAATGCTATTAGGAATTGATAGACCTCTGGTTGAAAGAGCTGTTCATGAGTTGCCTATATATATCATTGAGAGAAATCTGAAGAAACTGAGTACGGAGTTCGTAAGCTCGGGAGTTGAGATTGTTCAGAGAGGGAGAGTCCATGAAAAGGAGTAGACGCCGATACTTGCTCTTTCATCTTCACAGGGAAGGACAACCCGTCAATGGAAAGCATCTTGGCTTGGCGTTATGGAAAAGTCTACTCTCGCTCTATGGCGAGATTAATGCAGCAGACTCAAAACTGTATCTTCTTGATTTCGATGAAAGTTCAGGAGTTGGCGTTCTTCAATGCAGTGGGTCAGCTCTGCAGCAGGTCATAACAGCAGCAGTCGTAATAAACGCAATTGAACAGACCTTAGTTTCTTTCGAGCCAAAAAGAACATCTGGAACTATCAAGGGATTGAATCATCAAGTTCCGCGACATGAATGAGGATTTCTTTAACATCATCTTCATCCAATATGTATCCCATGATGACCCAGTTGCCAGTTATTTTAGATGCAACTAGCCATATGACAGGGTTAAGATGCATGTTTTTTAAATCAGTCTTCGATGGTCTAGGGGGTGCAGGATGAGAGTGAAAGATTCCAACTAGAGATTCTCCCCGTTGCTCTGCTTCTATTAGTAGTTTATATTCTGCCTCAGGATCGACAGAGAAGGATGTAAGATTAGTTCTAGATATGTTTTTCATGAGTTCTACACGATTTGCATACACAGAAACATCGGATGTAGTTCCAAAGAGAAGTGCAACTGCCTCCGCGGGAAGTTGCTTTTCAGCATGCTCATACAACCGGTCGACTTCTCTTCTAGAGATATGTAGATGATAATGCATCATTCCGCGCCAGGACCTGAGAATGCTGATTTTATCTCTTCAAGGATGATACAGGTTTCCGCATCGCCAATGCCTTGAATTCCACCAAGCCGTTTTTCAAGAAAACTTCTGAGTTCTGTAAGATCGTCTACTGTAACAGTCATAATGACTCCACAAGCACCATCTAGAAAATAGGCCTCATCCACTTCCTTGAAGGCTCTCAATTTCTTAGAGATGATTGTCGACTCCTTCATTGCTGTCTTCACACGAATTATTGCACGAATCCGTTTTCCTATCTTCATGGGGTCAAGAACAACAGTGAACCGCTTGATGTAGCCCTCGTCCTTCAGACGTTTCACTCGACGTCTTATTGTGACTTCCGTTCTCTTGACGGCCTTTGCGATATCACTGAATGATTGTCTCCCATCTTCCTGAAGCATTGCGATTACCTTTGAATCTATTTCATCCAGTTTCATAGACGACGCCTCTGACCTGCATAATATCTGATGACAGAATGTTCGATTCCGTACATATATACTAGCCGATTTGTGCGAACTCGGAAATGCATTTAAAACAATTGCACGAGCACCTATAATACTCGGAGCTCTTCCTTTAGAATCGCATCCTCTTTTGGTGACATGATAGCATACAACTCTATATGATCTATCAGAGATATCGCATTACGTATCTTTTTCTCCAAGAGCTCTTGGATTTGAAAAATTCCAGATACATTGGTCATGTTTACATCGATACGAACCGTTTTGTTCTCGCCTTTCCGGATTTTTACATCCTCGATTGCCATTGCAGATGCGGAATGAATGTTGACACTTCCAGCCTCGAATGGGATTCTCGCTCTTCCTTTTGTCATATCTAATGCATCTGCTACGCCGACTACCCCCGCCTCTACAGTCAAAGGAGGCGCAACTTTGTCATGACAGTAAATAGCATGAATTACGTGATTGCGAATGTGGACCTGCTTGTGACGATCCTTTGGGTATATTTTCCCCAGAATTCTATCAAGGATTGGAACAGTCAGAACAACTGAAAACTCATCATGATTTGTTCTGCCTACTACCATACCTACATCATGCAGATAGCAGCCAAGAAAGACTATCAGTTCTGCATCATTGAGATCCCCAGTTTCTTCCTGGACGATTGTTGGTTGAAGACCATTGCTAAGCTCACGTATCAATTTGATTCCATTAAGAGTGACGATTAGTGAGTGTGTATGTCCGTGGTCCGAGTATCCCATACGATCTATAGCCATTCTATTGCTATCTTCCAGAAGGGTTTGAACTTCAACATCATTTTCAAGCTCGTCTAATGCACGGATGCAGTACTGGTTATCCTTGACAAGCCTGCGGACTCTGTCCTTTAGTGTATTCCTTTGTTTTGGGCTCTTTGCCATTATCATAATGCCCCTTAATTCATTTGTATATCCTAGATTCTGGTTATCAGCTGACTTGGTAATAAATGAGATACTGTAGTGATAATATTTGTACCAGTTATGTATCCAATTGGATTTTCCCTCAGTCTTCTAAGACAATGAGCTGAGTCAGATTCTTACTTTTTCTTCTGCCATGAAATGTCTGGTCTCATATGAACTAATGGTAATAGGCAGATATTGAAAAAAGCATTTTATTGGGAACTAACGTGAGGAGCGACTTTTGTAGAAGCGTTCTGTTCTCTTGCCATTACGACTCTCTGCTTGCTCCAGAAATATAGACCAGCGACAGCAATGTAGACAAGGTATGCGGCGACTTCTAGGGCAGAAGGATTTCCATTATATCCGAATAGTACTTTTGCAAGTCCGCCTATTGCTCCATTTTCATGAAATAGTGGATAGCTTCCATCAGGTAATATTGGAGGATTGATATTCCAAACCTCAAGGGGACCAATCAATAGAAGTCCTGCTTCCTGCAGCTCGTGTATTCCGTATGCAACCATTCCCGCTGCAAAGAGAATAAGAAATACAGATGTCCATTTGAAAAGGGACCTCATGCTAATTCGTAGAGAGCCCTTGTAGATACCAAATCCTATCGCAGCAGCAAGTCCAAGACCAAGAGCCACACCAAGATAGCTTTGATCACCTTCCTGTATCACAAGTGCTATGCTGAATAGTGCTAATTCCACACCTTCTCTCAAAACAAGTGCAAAACTCAGAAGAGCTAGTCCAATACCACTCTGTTTGATTGCCGATTGCTCCATTGATTCTTCAATGTCTCTCGCAAGAGATGGACCTGCGTTCCACATCCATAGAATCATTGTTGTAAGCAAAATAGCAGCAATAAGGACAACTGTGCCCTCAAAGATACTCAAGAATGCACCCTCAAACACACCCCAGAGCAGGCCAACAACTACTGCAATTCCAAAGCTTAGAATTATTGCAAAAATACTTCCAGTTATTACGTATTTTTTGAGATCAGGTTGATTTGACTTCTTTAGGTATGCGAACATAATAACGAGAAGTAGGGCAACCTCTACGCCTTCACGGAGTGATATGATAGTAGGTGAAATGATCAATGTTGTTCATTGAAATTAAATTAACTATTGTTAATAACTTTACTATGTGACTTCGGCGTTCGAGATTCGTGTTTATTACGTCAGATTCAATAGATACCCTCAATCATATCCACAAGGTGACAAATCTGCAAATACGGAGATTCGAGAAGCGAGATACAGATTCAATCATTCAATTGGCAAATGATTATGCTCTCTTTGATGGACCAATAAATGAAGAGGATCTCAAGGTAACTCATGCATTTCCTGAGGGATTTATTGTTGCTGAAGAGGATGCTAATATTATGGGATTTGCCTTTGGATACTTCAGAGATATTCCTACAGCAGTTTTAGAAACATGGGGCGTTTCGAAGGTCGCCACTATTGAGTTACTAGTTATCAATCCGAGGTATGGAAAACAAGGAATCGGCACACTGCTCTTAGAGAGTTTGATTGAGATTTTCAAACAATCAGGTGCAGATATGATTGGACTAACCTGTCCAGTTAAGGCAGACCAAGCAAGGCATCTCTATGAGAAGGCAGGATTTAAAATCAGTGCATATCATATGAGGAAAAGACTGGATTGATTCGATATAGGCAGACGCAAATTACAATCGAATCGGATTCGGTCCGATTGCTCTTATCTCCTCAGCGAACTTATTGACCTCAGCTGCGAACTTGTCACCTTCAGCCGCACTCACGAATACCATCTTGATGCGGCGCTCATCGAGACCTAACTGCTCAATCAGTTTCTTCGTAAAGCGAACGCGTCTCTCTGCTCCCAGATTCCCGGTCTTGAAGGCGCAGTCTCCTGGATGACATCCCACAACCAGCACTCCGTCCGCCCCTTCTTGCAGTGCCTTAAGAAGAAAATTGATGTCCAGCCTCGCAGTGCACGGCATTCTGATAATCCTACTTGTTGCATCATATTGCAACTTCATTGTGCCTGCGAGATCGGATGCGGCGTACATGCATTGCATACATCCATAGACGATGATGTTCATATCTTTCGGGGGCATTTAATTTGGACCAACCTGTTCCGATGTTTTCTCGCAAGTTGTTAAGGGGCATATAATCTTTGATGTTGGTCGCTTTCAGTTCTAAGAGGGGTATTGTTTTAGGGAGTTCACATCCTCAGTTATTTAGATTGATTCAAGGGATGAGTCAGATATTGTTTACAAGTGAAAGACTACGGCAACAGATATCGTTCTTAAAAGAGATAGACAACTTGAAGCAGATTCTTCGCCAGACTGTGTTAGTCAAAGACCAACGACAGGAAAATGATGCGGAGCATTCTTGGCATCTTGCAATGTTGGTCGTTGTACTTTCTGAGTATTCCAATGATTCCTCAATAGACCTCCTTAGAACTGTAAAGATGACGTTAATTCATGACATCATAGAGATTGATGCAGGAGATACCTTCTGCTATAGCAAGCATGACAAACAGGAAAAGACCGAGAGAGAAAGAGAGGCGGCTCATCGAATATTCTGTTTGCTCCCAGAACAGCAAGCACAAGAATATATTGATCTCTGGGAGGAGTTTGAAACCATGAACACACCCGAAGCGAAATTTGCTGCTGCAGTAGATAGATTACAGCCACTATTGCTCAATTTCTATTCAGAAGGATATGCTTGGAGGAAGCATGGGGTAAAAAGGAGTCAGGTTATCGAACGGAATCACCACATTGCTGATGGATCATCCGAATTATGGAGATTTGCTGAAGCCCTGATTGATGAGTCCGTGAAGAGAGGGTTTCTTTTGAATGGCTAATCATAGACCAGATGGGTTTGCTAGTTCTAAAATCGTATAAACTATCGCTATAATATCAATAAAGGCGAAAACACTATGAAGCAGTTTCAAGATGATGAGAGAATTAGAGAGGTTGCAATGGAGTTCGACAATGCAATCGAAGCCAGAGATGTTGACGCTATAATTGATGCCTTTACTGAAGACTGTGAGATTGAGCTGATGGGAGTCACATTATCTGGGAAAGAGGGAGTTCGAAGGTGGGCAAATTGGCTCTTCAATAGTATACCAGTAATAAAATTCACACCTGTAGTGATAATGGTGAATGAGGGGGTCTTCTTCGAGGAGTTCATAGTCACAAGTACTTTACCAAATGGGAAGGTAGTGAAATCGAAACAATCTGAAGTCTTAGTATATGAGAACTATAAAATCAAGAGTCTCCGCATATATTTCGATAGGCTCGATTTCTCGGACTTCGTTATACGGGATTTCCTGTCGAAACGCATCGTTAAGATGCTCAAATCCCGTTCTCAAAGCGGTTTGGTCTAAATTCATTGACTATACAAGCTCTTCTGCATCCGGTTTCCATGCGGGATCAACAATACAGAGAAATTCTAAATCCTCTTCACCTTGACTCTCTATCCATTGAACTGCATGTGGTGGAATGTAAATCATATCTCCAGGATAAACCTCTGCAGTTTCATCATCGATGTGCATTATGCCATGTCCTTTCATGATGTAGTATACCTCTGAAGCTTCATGGAATCTGTGTGGAAGTGATTTCTCACCGGGTTTTAACATAGCATGAGCAAGACTGTAGTTCAGTACTAGGCCTTGTAGGTCATGTTCAGGATTCAGGAGCTCACGTACCTTTGTATCATCTAACGCAGTAATGACCTCACGTTCGTATAATCTTCGGATTAGCATTGTATCTCAGGCTATACTTGACATTTCGAACAGATATAACTGGTTGTTGAACCAACGCGTAATTCTTCGATAGTTGTTTTACATCTTGGGCATGGTTTTCCTGTACGATAACCGACTTGGAGATGCTTCGAATATGTGCCTTGATTACCCCAGATGTCCTGTTCCCCAGGGCCACCACCATACCGAATTCCCTGTTTTAGGACACGTTGAATTGCATCATAGAGACTCTTGATTTCCTTGTCAGTGAGTGTATTTGCTCTACGATTTGGATGAATTCTTGCATACCAGAGTGTATCTTGAATGTAGACGTTACCAATACCAGCGATGAAGCTCTGATCTAGAAGGTAGCTCTTGATACGACCTCTCTTGCCTTTCAGCAGTTCAGTGAATTTCTCTACTGTAAAACTATCACTGAGGGGTTCTGGACCAAGTTTTGAGATTTGCTTGTGTTTTGTAATATCCTTTGAGTTGAAGAGATGTACGTGGCCAAACCACCAGTGGTGTATCCACACCTGTTCGCCTGTATTTAAATTCAGTACTATTCGTTCTCGTTCGGGATTTGGTTTTTCATTTTGATTGTGTAAGCGAACTTCACCGCCCATTCCAAGATTAAGAACAAGAGTATAATCACTATCTAGACTGACAATGACCCATTTGCCACGTTGATTGACATCTTCAATACGACGCCCTTTGATAGAGTCCTTGAATTTCTTAGCAGATATGTTCAGACACTTTGGTTGATTCACATGGGCGCCTACAATCACTTTGTCCTTCAGAGCTTCATTCATGCTCTTTGCAAGGATATAGATATCTGGTAGCTCTGGCATCTTCTAATCACCACAGACTTGTGATGCAATGACCATCACAATTTGAAGGTTCAGAACTACGCCACGTATAGATTATACGTCGAGACTTAATACCTGTTCTGGATTCTTCTTGCGTTGCCACATCCAATATACAGGTACGATAAGTCCTAGTATAGCTAAGAGGAAAATTGTGAAGCTTGTGATGCCCACTTGCACAATTGGACCTAAACCAATGGACGCTGCAAGAAGACGACTTACCTGTGAACCAACTCGACTTAGGATGATAAGGAGGACCACTGTCACAGCAATTGTCGGTGTTTCGCCAACCGAGTCGTGAATTTTTGAGATGGTTGTAGAGAGACCATAGATAAGCAATGCTAGTTGTAGGACTACATCAGATATTGCCCATTGTGGCTCAGTTATGGACACCAAACGGTATGTATAGTATATACCATAGATGAAGATGATGAATGTCAAGAGTGTAGTTTGGTTCGGACCTTTCTCATTATTACGGAATAGGACTGTAAGGATTGGTAATATCGCAATTCCTAGTGGAAATACAAGCATCACAATCTGTTGTTCGAAAGGTAATGAGAAGAGATTGAGAAAAATAACAATAGCCCCAAAAATCATGAAATCGATTATCCAGAACAGTACAAAGAAAACCCAATGGAGCGTCTTCTTTTCGCCAAGTTTAGCGGATATAGATTTTCCGATGTTCCAACCAAGCAGTACAGCAAAGTAAGACGTAATCAACGCATCGCCAAAAGTGAGAGGAACTCCGACAAATGGACCCGCCAGAGCTGTAATGGGCCCTAAAATCATGAAGATTAGAATGAATATGATGCAGAGAGCTAATTGATAACCTAAGCTCTTTTTTCCATCACTAAAGAAAAGCTTGCGTCCAACTGGAATCAAGGAAAAAATGACCAAAGCAATCACAAAATACTGGAAAGACACAGTGATTGAGATTGCGAAACCTAGTATTGGATCAGTAATGGAAATGAGCGAGTTTGGATCAACTGCTATCCATACTGAGATGATAGTTGTTGCAATCAATGAAAGAATGAATGCAAAGTTATACCATGAATTTGTGAGAAGTATCTTTAGTCCATCAACGAAACGCATCAGAATCACCTTGCTGCTATTTGAGAGCCCGGCAGATGTTGTTGGCCCCCCATTAAACCATATTCTGTGTGGACCCGATTAGAAATCAGGTGGCTCGTTGTTGTACCATCTTGGTATCTTACTCATTGCAGGTTCATATCCTGAGAATACATATCGCGCGAGTATCAGCCGCTGAACCTCGCTTGTTCCTTCATAGATCTGGTATAGCTTAGCATCTCTGAACAATTTCTCAACAGGATATTGATCGATGTACCCATAACCGCCGTGGATTTGAACAGCCTCACTAGCAACCTCCATGGCCACATCAGTAGCGAAGGCTTTGGCAGCACTTGCTGGAATTGTGGAGTCACCGACAAAGTCAGCAGTCCATGCAGCCTTTAGATACATCAATCTGGCAGCTTCTATTTTCATGTACATGTCTGCTAGTTTGAACTGAATGACTTCGAAATTGTTGAGTTTTTCGCCAAAAACCGCTCTTTTAGTGGTATAATCACGAGCAAATTCCATAGCAGCTCTGGCGAGACCCGTAGCAAATGCAGCAATCGATGGACGTGTCATTGCAAATGTCTTCATTGCTATCTTGAAACCTTCTCCTTCAGTGCCCAGCATGTTCTCGATAGGGACCTTGGCATCTCTAAACATCACTGCTGATGTTGTGGAGGCTTTATGTCCCATCTTCTCTACTGGCCGACCTGTCCTCACCCCAGGAGTGTCAGCATCAACAATGAATGCACAGAGCGCTTTGTGTCGCTTGCTTGGATCAAGACTTGCAAAAACAGTGAATGTATCTGCGTGTGGAGCATTGGTTATCCAGAACTTGGACCCATTAAGGACATAATAGTCACCCTCCCGCTTGACCCGTGTCTGGATACCAGCAACATCGGATCCCATTCCCGGCTCGGAACAGGCGAAACTGATGAACTTCAAATCTTCTGTAAGTGGTCGAAGATACTTCTCCTTTTGTTCAGGGGTTCCAGCCACCAGAATTGGTTCAGCGCCGAGAGAGTTCACATAGATGCTCGTCGTCATTCCTGCACAACCAGCGGCCATTTCTTCTACAGTGATACATTGTTCAATGGAACCTAGACCCGGCCCTCCGTACTCCTTCGGAATTGAGAGGTTCATGAGTCCTTCTTCCCAACACTTTTTGATTATTGGACGTGGAAATTCTCCAGTCTTATCGTAGTAGTGAGCATAGGGAATCATATACTCCTGTGCAAATACTCGCGCCTTGTTCCTAAGCTCCTGCTGTTCCTCGGATAGATTGAAGTCAATCATAATTCTCCCTCAAAGGATTATGTGTCCTTTGACCTTTCGCCAAGTGGTATAAGTCAGTTACTAAAGGGCATCTTAGATATTGATTTGTGAGATCATGAAGTCGAGGTAATATGCTTCACAACTTCTGGAAGACTCCATTTCAGCTCTAACTCCAGAGCGCCGCCTTCAGGACCCGGACATCTTCGTACACACGTACGACAAGCCACACATAGCCAAAGATCCACTTCTACAGTACCAAATCCTGGAGCTTCCTTTTCAAGGATGAGCTCGTTTGATGGTTTTATCTTAGCAAGATTTTGAACAGTTCTGTAAAAGAGAGACCGGTTGGAGGGTAACTGAGAGAGAGCATCGTCAGAGATCTCGAAAAACTTAGGTATCTCTATTCGTGGTTTCAGTTCTATTGCATGTTCCGGACAGGTAATCTCACATGACTTGCAACCGAGGCATTTTGATTGTTCCCATTCTATTGTTCCAAATCCTAGAAGTGGTGCATAGCCCATTTGACTTCTATACTCATCGAGAACAGATGGAACATCAATATCCAATAGATCCTCAATTGTCACCTTTGGTCTGGTGCTCGGAATCTTAGCGCGCGTTCGATAAGTGAGTAAGACCGCGGACCGTATCTTATCCTCCACATCGTTCAGGGTGGTTTCATCAATTACCGTACCCTGCACACGAACAGATGTGAGCTTATCACGTGCTTTCGAAAAGACCTCAAGCGAGTTAGCTAATTTCCCAATATCCGATGCTTTCAGGTCGCTCAATATCCTCTGAAGCTCTTCCCTAGCCGCGGATAGATGCAGAGCCAAATCACTCGTAGTCTGTATTGAGATTTCAGCCTCTGAGAGCGTCCTTGGCACATCATAGAGAATATACCCGTGATTCTCCCCAGCAATTATAAGAAGCTCATCACGCTTCATTCTGAGCAAATGTCGGAGTATTCTATCGGAAGGAATGTTTGTTCTCTCTGCAAGATCATGTACTGTTAGTGCCCCTAATTCTCGAATAAGAATCAGAATCGTACCTCTCTCAAGCTCATTATCAAGATAGGTATCCATCATGTTCTTGTATACTTCAGGGTCAAGTTTTTCGCCATAGACATTGGTACCTGAAACAAGCGAGGGCCCTTTTTCTAGAGTGATTTTAAGACGAAACCGGGCAAAGGCTTCAAGTCCTGCAGATATGAGTAGCTTGAGATTATCAGCATCGTCGGTCGTCTGGGCAGTTAATACGGATTCTGTGACACTATCGACTGCTTCTCGGAGCTTGTTAATACTGTCAGATAGTAGAGCCTCATTGTAGGCTCCAAGTATCTTTAGACGTTCAAGTAATGTTTGCAGCCTTCCGAGAGCCTCTTTCATGGTTTCAGTAGTTTCACCTTCTAGGGATTTTACCATCCCCCGAACCTGTTGGACAATCCTCTTCATGAGCAATGTTGCGTTGGGTGTTTCTGTGAGCACCCTTGAGAATACAGGAGCATCTCCATCAAGACCAACCATCTCAACTTCCCCTCTCTGTATCATAGTCACTAGAGCGTTCTGGATTGTTTGAGGCGGCGTCTGCATGAGTTCTCCAATTTGTACAACGGTCTTGGATCCCATTTTCGAAAGAATAAACAAGATTACTCCACGATTGATTTCAGTAAGTAGATTCTCTTTGACAAGTCTGTTGAACTGAGCATCATCGATTCGACCTTCTCTCTTACCTCGTTTCACCTGTGCTATTGACCTCAATCCGGGGCCATAGCGCGTCTGAGATCCTAGTTTTTGAAGCTCGTCTAGCGCAGCGTCTGGATCTTTTTCGATCTTTTCTTGGGTTTCTTTAAGGGATTCAGCTAGCGTTACTAATTCAGACCTTGCAGAATCTGCTTCAGTTTCAGCAGCCTTCTCAAATTCGTCTGTAATCAGCTCGATTTCAGAAATAAAATCAGATAGAGTCGAGATAGTCGAAGCCAAATCAATATCTGCACTTACATCGTGGTGTTCCTCTACCTCGGTCATTCTATTGAGAGCGTCTGTAAGTATTTTATTCAGTGCTTTCAATGATACAGAGTCAGCTGTTGACAAAGCCTGTTCAAGATTAGAGATTGATTCCTTGAGAACGCCTCTGTCGTTTATCTCAGCAGCAATATTACTCTTCTTTACAGATTCTAGAAATTTCTCGAAATAGGAGTCAGGAAATGCAATGATTGCATCAGTAAGGGGAGCAAGTTCTTTCTTTAGATTTTCAAGTTCATCCTTTACTTTACTCAGTGGAATCGTTGACTCTTCTTTAAGCCCGCTTAGTGCTAATACCATATCCAACATTCGTTGTCTTTTTGGTGCAATTACCTTCTCAGGGGTTGCATGACTCACTCGCTCATCTCCCTCCATTTACCAGCAGTTCCATCATGGACAGGAGTCGGACCTAAATCCTTGGCACGCTTCACCATTTCGTTTACAGCCTTAGTAAAGCGTTCAGGCTCCGCACTAAACATTCTGAACATATCTACACGTTCTCCTTTCCACCCAATCGCGTTCAAAATATCTCGAGCAACGTCTACCTGCACCTGAGCGATTTCATTGCCGGTCCCTCCAATATGACAACGGTCCTTCTCACAGGCCGCAATCATCACTGTGCTTGCACCATGTTCAAAGGCTTTGAGAATGTCTATGATACTTACACGGCCTGCACAGGGAACTGGAATAAGACGTGTGCTAGCAGGGTATTCCATCCTCCTAGTTCCAACAATATCTATTGTTGATACTGAACACTCTTCACAATAGAAACAGAGTGTAATCGGATTCTCTGGACCTGCACCCTCAAGTACCGCATCTATCTCGGACCATAGCTGATCATTAGAGAGAAAATTAAGCTGTGTAGCACCAGAGGGGCATAGGCTTTGACATACTCCACATGCATGACAGTTCAATGTGTCAATTGCTGCTTTGAAAAGAATCTTCTGTTCTTCATCAGATTCTTCCGCTTCTGTCTGTTCAATCATGAGAGGAACCCCACGTGGACACTGCTGAGCGCAGAGACTGCATCCAACACAGTCATCGACGTTTAGAACAGCTCCACGCGCAACTGTGTGAATAGTTCCACCCTGAAGCTCATTATGAATCACGAGAGCTCCAGCTTGAGCGTCTGTAATAGCTTCAAAAACAAACTGTGGACGAGTAATCCCTCCAACTGCAACGACACCCCGCCGACGGGTTTCATTACGTCGAAGTTTCCCATAAAGTTCCTTTACATGTCCATCATCTTCAACCGCATAGCCTAGCGTTTCAGAGAGTTCTAAAGTCCCATCTGAAGGAAGAATAGCGGAAGAGAGTACCAGTAAATCCACTGGGATATCTAGATACTTATCGAGTAAGGAGTCATAGATGCGTACGTATGTTTTACCTTCATGCTCCCAGGTCATGCTGACACGACCGCGAATATAATCTACTCCTTTCTCGCGGGACTCTTTGTATATCATCTCATTCTCAAAGGGAACTCTAATGTCCATGTAGACTATTCGAACAGTAGCATCTGGTATTCTTTCTAGTATCTCTAATGAATTGTCAATTGCGAAGGTACAGCATAATTTACTACAGTCCTTCTTATAGTCCTCAGACCTACTACCAACACACTGAACCATCACTACTTCTTTGATTGGTGCACCATCAGAGGGACGGGCTAGTTTACCCTCGGACAACATACATGAGAGTTCGAATTGTGTGATTACATCAGGATTCTTTCCATAGCGATATTCTTCCATGGATGTAGGTTTGAACTCTTTGAATCCAGTAGCTAGGACTATAGCTGAAGTGTTCAATGTTTTTTCTTCGTCATCATCTGACAAATAGTGTATGGAGAAGTTACCTTGTTCTCCAGAAACAAATTTGACGCGAACCTTGGTCATTATTGTGATGTCTTTATCATTCTTGATAGCTTCCAATCGACCGCTTAGTATCTCTTTGCCCGATTTTCCTGTCGGAGCAACAACAGGAAGGCTTTGTACATGCCCACCAAGTTCGTCTTTGATTTCTAGAAGAACGACTTTGTATCCCAGATTCGAGAGGCTAAGTGCAGATTCAATACCAGCAATCCCTCCACCAATGACTGTGACATGAGGAGAGACCTCTTTCTGTTCCACTGATCGTTTTACCGCTTTCGCAGACCTTGCTAATGTACCG
Source organism: Candidatus Thorarchaeota archaeon (assembly GCA_016839275.1). GTDB lineage: Archaea > Asgardarchaeota > Thorarchaeia > Thorarchaeales > Thorarchaeaceae > SMTZ1-45. The sequence continues at coordinate 97,987 of JAEOUM010000117.1, read as the reverse complement.
CGAATCATGTCTGCAGACTTTTTAGTTGCTTCATCAATGTCCTTGTGTACCCAAGCGGAGTGTTCTCTGATGTTCACATATTGGATCTGGGTGCTATCAATGTCGTGTGACTTGAGATATTGATCGATTCGGGGTTGGATTTTTTGACTTGAGCAGGCTGCAATTACAAGATGACCGTCATTTGCCTTGAGAGTCTCTGCGATTTTCGCGAGACCTTCTTCCTGACAGACAAAATCATGAACCGTCGCCGAAGCTACTAGGTTCATCTTGCTGACTTGGGTTTCTAGGAAGTCATATTTCAACTGAAGTTGTTTGCCGCAAGTACAGATGAGTGCTGCTGATTTATTATCATCCATCTATCAGTTTCACTTCCTACTCTGGAGTATCTTAGATACTGCTGCTCGGGCTTGGGTCACGCTCTCAGGAACTTCTGCAGGGCCCAATGCTGTACCACAAGCATAGATGTGGTCGCCCACTATGACTTCGTTTTCTGTTTTTGGATCTGCGATTCCAACAAATCCACTTGCTGATTTTAACCCGAGGCTTTCGATGAGTTTGTTTGTACCCTCTGGTGGTTCTAGAGCTGATGATAGAACAAAAAGATCCACTGAAAATTTCAGATATTTGTTCAAGAGCGAATCATAGACAACTATGTCCAAGGAGCCGTCTTCACGAGGTTGTATAAGGGATACCCTTCCTCGGATAAATTCAACACCAGACTCTCGAGCTGTATGATAGTACCGTTCATACCTATCATAAGTACGGATGTCCATGTACACAACACTGACTTGAACTCCATCTCGTTCTTGCATGAGAATATTGGCATGTTTGAGAGCGAAGACACAACATATCTTTGAACAATAGGGATAATAGTTTTCATCCCTACTTCCCACACATTGAACCATCATGACTCTTTTCACAGGTTTTCCATCAGATGGTTTTAGAGGTACACCGTTGGACTCACCATTTGGGTCAATTATCTTTGCAAGTTCTAATTGTGTTATAATGTTAGGATGTTTTCCGTAGCTATACTCATCCATGTTGACTGGTTTCATTTCATGATATCCAGTTGCAATAATGATATCCGATACTTTGATTATTTCCTCGGTGGGTTGTGCATTCAAGCTGATTGCCTTGGTGGGGCACTCCTCCTCAGCCTGTTTAGCACCATCATCATTTATTGAAGGATTATATACGACTGCTTGAGGTTGGCACTGGGGAGATATCAGATGGAATGCTTTTGACTTTTCTAGACAAAGACCGCACATCGTACATTTCTTTGGATCAATATACTGTGGACCTACACTTAGTGTTACTGTGAATTGGCCAGGAGTACCAGAAATGGTATTCACTTCGCTATTCATTTTCAGTGATATATTGGGCTGATCAATGAGTGCACTCCTATAGAAGCACTTACGAATTCCAGGACGCCAGCGATTTCCTTCAAAGCAGTAAAAACAATCATCGGTTGGGAATGCCTTGTAGAGGTCAAGTGCATTGCCGCCTACGGTTTCTTGTCTTTCAACAAGCACTGCCTTAATCCCTGAATCTGCAAGCTCTACAGCAGCAGTCATACCTGCAACGCCAGCTCCAATTATGAGGACCGGATTAGACGCACTCATCCGCCTCACCCTGTCAAATGATTCAAGATAGAATCAGCAGGGACCCTGTTCATGTTGAGTCCTACTTCTTCTTCAGTCATCCCTAAAGCTAGGCCAAGAATCTGGGGGTATAGAAGTACTGGTAAGTTGAACTCCTCACCATATGATTCCTTCAGCCCCAGCTGTTGTAAATCAAGCTGATTTCCACAGGCTGGACAGACCACAGCAATGAATTCCGCTCCTGATTCTTTCATTGATTTTAGCTTATCACGAGCAAGCCGGATTGCTAGGTTTTCGTCAACAGGTAGAACTGTTGCGCCACAACATTGTTTCCACAGTGGGTACTCTACAACTGAAGCACCAGTTGCCTGAATAAGATCGTTCAGAAATTCTGGCTTGAATTCAGTCACATCAATAGGACGCAGAAGATGACAACCATAGTGAATGGCAATTCCAACTCCATCTAATGGTTTAGTGATCTTTTTCCCTATCTCTTCAATACCGATATCGGTGTACAGAGCTTCAACAAAATGACGGGGAGTAATTGTACCCTTGAACTCCAAACCGTCTTTCTTCAGAATGTCATTGACTTGCTTCCTGTAATTAGCATCATGCTTGAGAAAATGGTAGACGTCCTTGAGTGATCCAAAACACCCGTTGCAAGGCGTGACAATGTCATGACCGTTCTTCTCTGCGATGGCTAGAGTTCTTGCATTTATGGTGAGCCATCCCAGATAGTCAATTGCACGAAGGTTGGGGCTACCACAACATCCGACACCTTCCATGTATTCTAATTGGATGTCATATGTTTCTGCGACTTTCAGCATAGCCGCTTCGTAATTGGGGTAGTTTGCAGGTACACTACAACCCATGTATAGATTGAATACTGGCACCTTACTCACCACCCTCCACCAGCTTGTTGGTCCGGGTTTTCTTCAATGTATTCTTCATAGAATCGACTGATAAGCCGGGGACAGCGGGTTCAAGACCCAAGTCTTCGCGCTCCCAGTCAGCTGTCACAGTGTAAAGTTGACCTTTCTCAAGTAGTTCTTTTCCTAGGCCAATGATATTGGGAGGAACTTTTCCTTCTTCAGCAGCAAGATTCTTACAATCAAAGAAAATGTCTGTTACCCGGACTTTCTGCGGGCAACGTTCCTGACATTGAAAACAGGTTAAGCAAAGCCATATCTCATTGGAGGAAAGTACTTCCTCTTTCATTCCGAGAATGATCATCCGGATGAGTTGATGCGGTTTGTATTGCCAAATATTCGCAATTGGACATGCTGCAGTACACGTAGAGCAGGCAAAACAGGCAGAGAGTTCTTCGCCATTTGGCATGCTTTTGATTTGCTCTCGAAACTTGGTATCTAGCTTCGACATATCAATTGGGTCTATCAAAGTAATTGGTGGACCACTTTGTTCGTCCATTTCAGTCATAGGATACACCACAACCATTTGATGCGTTTCTCGGGGAGTGCTCAGCCATTTAATGCCTATATTAAAAGTTTGTAGAAATGACATATTGACTACATGACCAAGCTATAGCTCTTCACCAAAGCCTCTTCTGTAAAGTAGAAACAAAATACCAGAGACTCCAAGTGAAACGGTTACAACATAGGCAAAGAACTCGAAAACGCTCATCATGTTTATTGGATACATCAGACCGCCAATTAAGGCAAGTATAATACAAATGGAACCAATAACTTGGAATATGACTCGATGACTGGGCATGATTTGTGTCTGAACTGACTGACTCTTAGGACTTTCTATCTGTGGATATAGCCTCAATTATTGATTCGATTCTCTCACAGACCTGCTCATAAGATTGAGTAGTCAAGTCAGAAATCTGCAGTGTCATCTGAATCAAATAGGCCTTTAGATTCTCTGGGTCAGCACGGAGATTGGTTAGTATTGGACTGCTGCCATTTGTAAGTTTGAGAACACTTGTAAGGGTAATGAGAAATTTATCATGGGATGATTTGATTTCATCGAGTTGTTGATTCAGGTAATCTAGGAGATACTTCAAATCATCGAGGACTTGCTCATTTTTCATCTTTTAGGGCACCATCCTCAAGCACCACCCTGACCACAGTACCATCACGTAGCCATCTTCTAGCATTTGCAGTAGGTATTGTAGCAATATCCTCTTTCTTGAAAGGACCATAGGTCTGTTCGTCAAGTCCCATGAATGCTTCGTCAATGGGGCGGAGGAACTTTACAACTATATGGTCCATTTCATCAGATTCTTCAGCAGGTTTTTCTTCCTGGTCCTTTGTCATTTTGCCTTTCTTGACTTTAGTCTTGGTACGAGATGGGGCGGATCCTGCCAATGACTCCTTCATGAACTCTGAGTGAGCATCAAACGCACGCTGAATACGATTGTAGAACTCTTCTTCAGCGAGCGTCATATTACCTGTTGGATGACGACCAATAAGAGCAGATTTCATGATTTTATCTCGGCGGAGAGCAAGCAAATCTTCGAGCATGAACTCTAGGTTGAGTGCTTCTTGTGTTAGTATATCTGCTTGGAGTGATTCATCCGCGTTTGTTGATGCCAGGGACAAACGAACCTGAGAGAGATAGGAGATCATCTTACTCAACCGTAAATCTGCCATATCCTGAAGTGTTTCATTCTCCGTTTCATCCTCCCATGCGTTCTTAATGTGATTATAGTTCATATCACTCAATTGAAGCTACCCCCTTGCAGAGGAGAAAGACTGCTGCACCCATTGGCAAATCAACAGTTTCTTCCATAGTGAATGGACCGTACGTTTCACTGCCAATTTTAAAGGAAGGAATACTCTGGCCCTTATGAAGTAAGACTTTCATAGTGCCTTGATTAAAAGCAATCGATTCATTGAATGGATCAAAATCATCAAGTTGGTCGCGAGTGAGTAAAGATACAGCAAAACCAGTCTTACCATTTAAGCTACCAATTAGTCGAATTACTCTATGAATGTCGTGCGTAACAGGTCTATCAATCTCGCTTCCATAGAGTTCGACAGCTTTCTCAGCAATTTCCTGCCAAGACTTGACTCCCACGCCCTTCACATTCTTACTAAGAATGGGTCTGGTTCTTAATAGACCGTCCAATGCTTCCGCCTTTCTTTCTTTTAGCGAAGAAACCCATTTCTCTGTTCCTGGGTACGAGTCAATAGATCGAATAAACTCAACTAATGCATCAGCAATGCGTCCTGTCCAACCCGGAAAGTCACGACTCGGCATCCATTTGGCGCCACTCTCAGTGACTATTGACTTATCGCCTTTGAAACCAAGGCCCATCACGTAATGGACAATCTCTACTCGTGCATTAGAGTCTAACATGAATACTTGAGGATCCCGAACCCTCACATGGTAACCTCTGTGTCCACTGTAATTCAACTGAATTTTATCTGGGTCAAACCCGAAATCACCAACCAAGAAATCATCATAGAGCTTGATTGTGTATTTTCTTGCTTCATTAAGGCATTTTTCACAAATCCATTTCCTTGTGCTGAAACTAATATTGCCACATACTGGGCAAGTTTCAGGGGCGATTCCGGTTCCTGTTTTATGACAGTCGGAGTTATTGCATCGCCATGCATCATGATCGTTCGAACACTTCAAGTTTAGATGGTCGGCATCAATATCAAAGACCAGCTCAGCACCCTGCCACTCTTTTTCATGCATGTGTGTTGCAATAGGAACCTTATAGAATGCTGCAGAATGATACACACTCTGCGGTGCGGAGTTGGCTAGACCGCTTAAAAGGGCGTCACGTGATTGGTAACCAATATGACGAATCCAGCTTGTGGATTTAATTTCCCCAGATCCGCAGTTTGGACACTCTTTCAGTGGTTGAAAGGACTTACCTGATTTTCCACAACCACTTCGAACATCTTTGCCTGTACTGTCTTTGTCCTTCCTTTCTATGCAGTGCCAGTTATGTTCCCAAGTCTGCAAAGCAAACTCTCTTGCATGGATACTATCTGGTACATCTAAGGATTCAGGGTTCTCCGAGTAATATTCGTGGAATAAAAGCCGGAGCTTCATTATGGTTGTTGTCCTTCCCTGATTCCGTTTTGACATTGGAGAAGACCACTCCTCTTGTGAACTTTTATGTTTCGACTATAAGAACCAATGAGGTGCTGGGTGGGTGTATGGCATTCGTAGAGCACTATTCCATATTATCAATCTGGGAGACCAATCTACCTTCGTTCAACACGTGGTGCCAAGATGAAGCTAATATTACCTGCCTCTGCGATGGCAAATTCCAACATCATTGGTTTATTTCCAGTGAGCTGAAGAATTATACTATCACTAGGTATAGCTTTTGATATCTCAGCAAGGTAGTTAAGCGCGTACATAGCAGCAGACGAACCACTGCCAACTTTCAACTGGAACAAAACAGGATCTTCACCTTCGGTAGAGAGCGTGACTTGTGCTTCGCCAGTATCGCCTTCCCCTGAGAAGGTGAGTGTATTCTTCTCAGCGGTAATCTTCACATGGCTTGATACCACACCAATATCTTTTATCGCTTGCTTGAAAGCGTCTGCGTACATTTCAGCCTTGACCTCAAAAGCCATACTTGGTTTGCTTGTTGGGCTATCTGGAGGTGTGAGGAGTTGAAGTTTGAACTGTCTTTCAGCTTGGCCAATCATCCGGATTTCCAATCGTTTATTTTCTTCATCAAGATTGAACTCCAGACGCTCATCTCCACCCATTCGCTTACTCACTCTGGCAAGCTCATCAATCCCCAGGCAGATATCATGTTGTCCTTTACATGCATATTCCTGAAAAACAGCAGATGGGAGATTTAAATCAACCATTGCTGCCTTGGACGAGTCAAGTTGGCGTAATGTCATTCCAGATTCAGATACTTGAAGATGAGCCTCAGTAAGAAGAGTTGCCAAGGCGTCTACTATCTGTTTCCAGGTTTTTGTGCTGTCTAGAGTTGCGTGAAACATTGTACTTTTCCTCCAGTTAGATGAAAGACCATTAACAAGGTGTGGTCTGGACAGATATTAGAAGTATCAACAGCAATTAAAATGTACTTCTCGGAAGATTCAGGCATGGGAAAGTAAAGGACTGCAGTGTATCGGGGTTCCTTCATCAACTCATTGTTTTAGTGACCTTCTCCTCTAGTTCCAGAACTTCTTTGTACAGTGCAATGTCGAGCGAATCAACATCATGTGCAAGGGTTGCATTCAGCCAAGGAATCTTAGTATCACCGTCGGTCTTCTCTGTCACATCACCGATGATGAGGTACTTTTTCTTAGGTTCAAGAGTTCCCTCTATAGTAATCCAAATGCTTCCCGCCTTCTTAAAATCTTCATCGTAAAGATCCTGTACAAGAGCAGAACCTGGGCTGGAATCCACTACAATTCCAAGTATTCTGACAGGCCCACGAGATTCTGATGAAATCTCACGAATAGTTGTAAGCCGAGATGGCTTTTTTCGAATGAATTTTTTCTCTTCGGTCAAATCACAACGCCCTTTCTATTATCCTGAGTATTATGAAATATCATCAGTCTCTGAGGAGCGCCTATGTGGGGCTATAAATGTGTCAGTCGTTCTATTACTAGTAAACTAGCCACCATAGTTACGCCAAGTATGTTTGCAGGCAGTACACCTATAGAACTCTGTTGCCCCTTCATCACCACGTCGGGTCTGCACAGTCCAATAGTATGCATCAGTGTTATTACACTTTGGACAGATTGCTTTCGTGACAGGCATTGGAATAGAGTCATCCTCAACAACAATTATCTTGTCACGCGGTCCTTTCTCTATATTCTGAGATACACTTAGTTCGCCCCGTATTTCTTTTGTATGTTCGCAACTCCGGCATCTCAATACGCGTTTACCGTCTTCTTGTGTGAAAGGTACCATCATAGCACCACATTTGTCACAGAATTCCATGGGACTGCACTCCGCTTCTGAGCCGTTGTGTTCAGATGTCAATTAAGCATTTTGACTTGTCCATAGAACGAGTGCTGTCACTGCGGAAGATGTGCAATATTCTGTTCTAGGAATCGCTGGAAGGAGATAGCAGCAAGCATTCCTTCCTTTTCTCGGCTGGTCTTGCTATCTATCTCAAGTAGACCAGCGAGAGAATCAGCCATGGCGGAGATTGTTATTTTATCGGTCATCCATAAGTATGCCACAATGGCTTCGTATGCATCTGCGGCTTTTCCAATGTCACTTCTCCGATTCATATGCTGGTATACAGATGTACCTCGTATTGCTCTAGCAAGAACACTATCTCGGACTTTTTCGCCAGTCGTGTAGCCGAGTACTAAGGTCTTGGCAAGAGAATAACATAAGTTTACGAGATTATCGCCTACCTTAGCTAGTCCCTTATCATTCATAATCTGCTCGATGCTTGAATGTTTGACAAAAGGTGCCCACATTTGGGATTCACCAGAGCAGCATTCTGATCTTTAATCTATGCTATGATCGGATGTTGCTTGATTGAACTTCTTTCGAAATTCTTCAGTACGAGCAAGCATCTTTTCAAGAGCTTCGCGAAGGACTACATTTGCCTGACGACGCTTTGTTCGTAGAGTGACCACTGGACTGGCTAGTAATGGATGTTCAATATTGTAGCCAGCAAACTCTACAGCAGGTTCTTCAAGAAGGGTCTTACGAAGTAGATTCGGAAATGAATGCCCTTCCCCGCCAATCTCAAAAATCATCTCAAATTTTGTATTTTCTATTGTTCTTGGTTTCAATCACGACGCCTCCGTGTGTCACTTCCTCTTCTGTCAGGTCGACTTGATTTTCGATCACTAAAACGTTTATCTCCATCCCTCTCACGACGTCCCCCTTCAAAGCGTCTTCCTCCTCTACGATCGCCTCGGTCATAATCACGATTATCATAAGACCTTCGTCTTGGTGCTAGGTCGGGTCTTGCTTCAAGTCCATAGTTCTGACCATAATCACTGGCAACTTCTCGGGTTTCTCTGTTTTCACATCTCAAACAAAACATGTTGTTGTAAGTAGTAAGAGTCAAGGGGTGACCGCATCTTGAACATCTTGAGAAGACCACTCCAAGATCGGGGCCGATAACACTTACAGTAGTAGGAATCTCATGCGTGTTCAGTGCAACAGCACGTACAATGTCACTCACTTTTAACACATCATGCATGCTTTTTACGAAACGGCGTGTAACATTACTAATATGAATCTCACCTATGAGACCACTATGAAAGTCTTCGCCATTCCTGCGTACAACTGCAATCTCAGCTCGTTGTTCATATGCGTTAACAACTTCCCCCATTAGAATATCACCCTTGACAGGGAGTGCCAGCTTCATCTTTCCATCAGCTTGAAGGACCTTGATAACGCGCTCTTTAAGGTCCATTGAAACTGCGCCGGGTGCAGCAGCAAATACAATACCATCTTTTTCATAGGTGCCGTAGCTAGGACTCAGCTCTTCAATCACACACAGCTGATCTCCCGGTACTACTATATCACCACTCTTAACGTCAGCCATTCGGTTCACACTCTTTGGAACATATTCGATAGAGGTCTACATCAATCATATGGATACTTTTTTTATGGTAATCGAACAATTTACCTATTGGAAATTGGAAAGTTTCGATTTGTGTCACTCTTGCACCAAGCTTCTCGACTTCATTTTTCAGGAAGACTCTGTTCTTGTCACCTGCAAGGTGTATGCTATAGGTCACATCGGCAATTGAGATTGCTTTTTGTAGGAATCTCAGGTCAGCACCTCTTTTCTTGACACCAAACGGTGGGTTGCTAACCACAGTGTCGACAAGACTTCGTAGCTGAAAAGAGGAGACGTCTCCTAATACCCAGTCTACTGTGTCTTCTATCCCGAGCAATCGTGAATTCATTTGTGACGCCTTTAAGGCTTTGCTTTGTACATCAATTCCAATCACATGATGCGCATCAAGAAGAGCCGCTCCAAGTGCAAATATTCCATCGCCACATCCCAAATCGCAAACAGTCTTACTCGTTATGTCTCCGTGTTCCATCTGAGCAGCAAAAAGGATTGCAGAGGCGATTTTGGCAGGAGTGGGATATTGTTCCAATGAAACATCATACTCTCCAGTACGTGATATGGATTCAAGTGCAATCTCAAGGTCCCTTAGACGCAAATTATGTCACCGGAAGAGTTGTCTGTAGACACAGATGACAGTGATAACTAGATGAATAGTACTATTGGTACTTAACTGGTAATACCTACTCTTTTTTCCATATGCTCCATAGGTTCCAATTGAAGTCCAATGGAACTTACCTCAACTTCTTATGGAAGTGTTTAAGAGCCATAAGTGTAGGTTTCATACCTCGAGTTATAGACAGGAGTATTGTGGGATGGAAAAGCCTCTCGATAAACTATTTGACAAGTTTTTGCAAGGTCAAGATATTTTCAAGGATAGAACTGCTCTAAGAGCCACGTATGTGCCAGAGAGCCTTCCATATAGGGATGATCAGATGAACAAGATTGGGTCTATCTTGGGACCTGCATTACGGGGTGCTCCCCCATCCAACATTCTGTGTTATGGTAAGACTGGCACTGGTAAAACTGTTGTAGCGCGATATGTGCTAGATCTACTAGTAAAAAAGGCTAAGGAGAGTAGACTCACCCCTCCTTTGACTGCACTAATAAATTGTAGAATTGTTGGAACAAACTACAGAGTGCTCCGACAACTCTGTGATGCAATTAATGCAACAATGCCTGACGGGTCAGATGTTCCATTTACAGGATTGCCAACTGATGAGATAAGATCAATCTTCAAGAGGCAACTTGATTCAGACCAGAGCATTATGGTTGTAGTGCTAGATGAAGTGGACTATCTTGTGAAACGAGATGTTAGTCAGGGCAATGATATCCTATACGGATTAACTAGAATGAATAGCGAACTTGATAGAAGCCGAATATCAATAATAGGAATAAGTAATGATCTGACCTTCAAAGAGATGCTCGACCCCAGGGTGCTATCCACACTTGGAGAGGAGGAGGTCATCTTTGCCCCATACAATGCTGTTGAGCTGAGAGGCATTCTGCAACAGCGTGTGGAGATTGCATTCAATAAAGATGCAGTTGCAGATGAGGGCGTCATTAATCTTGTTGGTGCACTAGCTGCACAAGAACATGGGGACGCACGACGTGCACTTGATCTATTAAGAACCGCAGGAGAACTAGCAGAGCGGAGAGGAGATGCGAAGGTTAGCCAAGAGCATGTAAGAGATGCTCAAAAGGTAATCGAGAGGGACACAATAACTGAAGCCGTAAAAACACTGCCAATGCAATCAAAGGCAGTATTGTTTGCAGTGTATGCACTTGCTGATAAGGGACAAAATGATATTGTCACAGGAGAGTGTTTCAATGTCTATTCAGACATTGCGAAGACTCTTTCATTAGATATATTGACACAGAGACGCGTTTCTGACTTGATCTCAGAGTTGGATATGCTTGGTCTTATCAATACAACAGTGATTTCGAAGGGGCGTTATGGACGTACAAAGAAAATCAAGCTAGCTGTGAGTAAGAAACAGATTGGTGCCATTCTTGATGATGACATCAGACTCAGCAAGGCAGCAAAGGACATCCTAGGATAGTCTGATTCTATTGCGCTGACATATCATAGAAGAATTTTACATCGGGAATTCCGGTCTGGAGATTGAGAAGAGTCACAATTCCAGGAGTGGGTATAACACCTTGTTTACGCATGAAATCAGTCTGCGATTGAAAAGTACCCGAGTTGATTATTTGTACTCCCCGGTAATTGTCAACCGCATTATGGTGCGCATGACCGAAGTGGACTACATCAGGTGGCGTATCAATGACCATCCAATCGCGATGTAGAGGAGCTAGTTCTGTTTTGCCACCGTATATTGGAGCAAGATGACGCTTTTTCAGTAGCTCTATCATAGATATTGCAGGTTCAGTATAAGACGCTCGAGGAAGTGTGGTTACAAGGTCATCCATACTGTCCCCATGGGTCATCAATATTCTGACATCCTCCACAAGTATCTGGCATGGATCACCAAGTACTGTGACATTCTCAAGACTGTATAGCGGTTCTGCAAATACTCTCTGGATTGGCGGTTTGGGAAGAGCTTGGCGACACGCATCATGATTGCCCGGTATACAGAAGATCTTAATCTTCTTCGGAATTTTCTTCAATTTTTCTGCAACCGTAGCATACTGATCGTAGAGACTTGGTATCTTTAGGTGTTCCCGCTGACTAGGATATACGCTGATACCGTCTACTAAGTCTCCTGCAATGAAGAGGTACTTTGTCTTCTCTATCATATTCTTGTCAGAGGTGTCAACATCATGCCCGCCTATCCAATCTATGAATCGATCAAATTCATCTTCTAGGAATTCATGACTGCCACAGTGTAGGTCTGAAATGAATGCAGCATAGATCTCTTTCTTAGCACGGCCTAGTTGACGCACTGTCGGAATATCAGGAAAGAGAACATCATCAGCAATCATACGTCTGCTACTGTCAACATAGCCTGATATGCACACAATCTCATCGAGTAGTAGTGCGTTCGCTTTTTCGGATAGATCCTGATTTTTGGGACCTCGCTGCACTGAAGGGATCACACAGATTATCGAGTCTTCATGACCCTCTAAATCAATAATGATATTTCGTTGGCTTGAGATACTCTTGTTCCTTATTATTCCAAGTACAACTTGACTAGGTGGTCTTCCTCTGCGGCCACTTTCATTATTCTGTAAAGGTCCTGGTTTCGTCGAACTTTTCCGTTGTTTAGCAATATATGGAGTGACGGCGTTTTGTGTGTCTATCCGACTCATGTAGATTTTTTTGATTCGTGCATATCGGTCTCGAAATAGTTCAAGAAAATCCTCAATAATACCCTCAGATCCTACTGAATTCTCGTCCGGATTTTTTTCGATTCTATAATTCAGCTCGGATTCACTGGTTGGAGATTCAGCGATTGTAGGAGGAGGAATAGGCTCTTGTTCTGTTCCTGAGATGAATTCCACAGAGGCAGATTCAACAGTCTTTCCTTCGATTAATAATTCAATGTACTCTCTTGTGAGAACAGTAGAACTGTCAATGGACATATTAGACAGAATGACAGACTCAACAATTTCCATAGGAGCGTCGAGATTCAGTATATAGTCTAAAGCATCAGGTGTAATCTGAAACCCAGATTTGATAAGAATTGCCAATACATTTCGACGTTTTACGGATGTCAAGTAGCCACCAACTGAGAAGAGATGAATTCCCGTTTTAAACGTCTGCCCCTCGCGAACCTGCGGGAAATGTAATAAGCGCGCCTTTCACATCTCATTTTGTGCGTGCTATCGCGAATAGGTGATACGAATGGTATACATCAGAAAGCTGCAGCAGACTGGAGGAAAGACTGGCAGCTCATATCTCGTAATCTTGCCCAAGGAATGGGTGGACAGTCAGAGTCTTAGTAAAGGGGACCCTGTTGTTCTTATTCAACGTGAGGATGGCTGTTTGATTGTAGATCCAAGGCTTCCAAAAGCTGGAGAAACTCGATCGACAACGATGCAGATTGAGCAGAATCTTCGTTGGGAGATAACTAGTAGATATTTGCTGGGTTTTGATGAGATTCGGATAGTGAGCAAAGAACCAATTACAAACACCCAGAGGAATCAGTTGGAGAAGGTCATTAAGAGATTCGTGGCATTAGAAGTGACGGAGGAAGATGATAATCAGATTGTTCTAAGATGTCTAATTGATCCTGCGACTCTTCCTATAGGTACTGCTATGAAACGCATGAATCTTATAGCCTCAAGAATGATAGATGATTCTCTAAAAGCCTATTTTGAAGGTTCACAGAAAGGTGCAGAAGATGTGATTCTGCGTGATGATGAAGTGGACCGGCTCTTCTTTCTAATTGTCAGAGAAATCAGGTCTGCAATTCAATACCCAAGAGTGAGTGAAATGATGAGCATTACACCAGTGGAGGCTCTTGATTTCAGATTAGCAGCTCAATATCTTGAACGAATTGCGGATTATGCTGTTGATATTGCTCGGAGAGCAAAAGAACCAATTGATCAAAATCTTGTACAGAAACTCGAACCCATTGTTGAACGAATAAGAGAGATGCTCTCTGATGCAGTGAATAATCTATTCAAATTCAGTTCAAAGAAAGTAGTTTCAGTGATTGATGCAGAAAAATGGCTTATCTCTGAAACTGCCAAATTGAGACAGCATATCATAACATCTCCAAACGGACAACCACAGACTCAGCTTTATGTTGTAGATAGTCTGTTGAGAATGGGTGAAACTGCAAAGGACATCGTTGATCTCGCACTGCCACAAAGCTAGAGGAACATAACATGACAGCGAAACTTTTCGGGACTTCAGGAATACGCGGTTCAATAGCTGAGAAAGTAACAACAGACTTGGCACTGAATCTTGGTAGAGCACTGGGTACATTCCTAGATGGTAAAGGGACAGTTGGAATCGGAACTGATGCAAGAACATCTAGAGAGATGTTAAGAAACGGTATCATAGCTGGGGTTCTATCAACTGGTACTAATGTGATAGACTTGGGAATCGCGCCAATGCCAACGATTGCATATTACAGCCAAATCGACGAGATTTCAGCGTCTGTCATTGTGACAGCAAGCCACAATCCACCTACAGATAATGGATTCAAATTCTTCACAGGTGGTAGGGAGTTCATCAGAACGGAAGAGATTTTCTTAGAGAGCTGTATTTCTGAACGTCGATATCTTGCAGCGAATTGGGATAGTTGTGGAGAGATTCTATACCTCGATATCAAGAACCAATACCTAAGATATCTCAAGGATTTTTTGTTGAAGAGAAGTAAAAGAAGTGATGGGACCAAGGTAATGTTAGACTTGGCAAATGGTGCAGCTACAGACTACACACCACAACTGCTGCTAGAGATGGGTTTCTCTGTGACCACTATGAACTCTCATCAAGATGGACATTTCCCGGGAAGGCCTGCAGAACCATCACCAGAGAATCTCGGTGATGCAATGAAAATAGCAGCGAGTTCAGATTTCGCAGTGACAATGTGCCATGATGGTGATGGAGATAGACTAGCTGTTATTGATGAACAAGGTGAGTTTATCGATCAGAACCGTGTCATTGCCCTCTTTGCAAGGGATGAAGTCGAGAGGAAAGGCGAAGGAATTGTTGTTGTGTCCATTGATACATCAAGTGTTATTGATGAGGTCGTCACAGCTGCCGGGGGTCAGGTGACACGAATGCCATTAGGATCTCTCCAAGAGTTTCTGGCCTCAGACAAGGGAAAGGATGTAGTCTTTGCCTCAGAGCCTTGGAAGCCTATCTTTACTGAAATCGGTTGGTGGATGGACGGTATTGTTGGAGCTGCCCGATTTGCACAACTAATGGATGAGCAGGGGAATAGTAGTTGTATGAAACTCATGGAGAGCATTCCAAAATATCCAATGCTCAGAGACTTTGTGCGATGTCCGGACAATATCAAACAGGCGTTCCTGCCCAAGGTCAAGGAATTATTAGTTCCGCAGATGAGTGGAATTGACAAGATACTCGAAGTGGATGGTATACGGATTGAGTGTACCGATGGATCCTATGTACTTGTGAGAGTATCTGGAACGGAACCGAAGGCAAGGGTCTACATTGGAGCCAAAGCGCAATCCACTGTTGATAGAATAGCAAAACTCACTGAGGGAGTCATGAACCAAGTCTTAGAAGAACTCCAGAAGAAATAATGAGCATCCTAGGTTCGTAAGGTCTGAGCTCTTGCCTTAGCAGCAGCAGCTTCATCATGCTTTCCTTGAGCACTGAGAACCATTCCTAGGAGATCAAAAGCCTCGGGAGTGTTAGGGGATAGTTCTACAAGCGTTCTTAATGCAGCCTCAGATTCTTGAAACTTGCCCTGTTTAATGTAAATTGTACCAAGAACAACCCAACCTTCAAAAAACCTTGGACTCAGTTCGATACTCTTCCTTGCTGCTGCTTCTGCTTCATCATATTTTCCAAGCCCTAGCAAGACTGTACTTAGTCCACTCCAAGAGGTTGCATCTTGTGGATTGATTTCGAGTGCTTTCAGAAAGAGGGGTTCTGCTTCTGCAAACGCAGTTCTTGCCTTCATTACGCAACCCAAGAGATTCCAGTTTTGAGCAGCATTTTCATCTAATTCAAGGGCCTTTCGGGCGGTTCTTTCAGCATCATCAAGTTTCTCTAGTGCTAACTGACACCTTCCAAGAATCACCCAGGTGGATGAGAGAGCTCCTTCAAATGAGGTCAATTTCTTCAGAATGACTTCACATTCAGCAAATTTACCTTGCTGAAGGAGTTCTAAACTCTCTTCAAAGAGCTGCCAGCGTTCATTTTCAGCCATCTTCTATCGGACCTCAACTAAACGTTCTGTAGATAGCCCCAGATAATGAAGCTTTGGTTATCTAAGGGCATATTAAATCCGGTAGGGTGATGACGGTAAGATTAAATCACTAATGGTTGGAAGCTCAGATAAGCCGGGGTCTCCTAGTGGCTATGGAGGCGGTCTCGAAAACCGCTGCCCTTGCGGCGCGTGGGTTCAAAAATTCTGCTTTTGTAGAATTGAACAAGTCCCATCCCCGGCGCCACCTCTTGTCCCTCTACAATCTTACTAAAATGTGAGAATGGAGAACCCAGCGTCAGCAAATTTCAACAAATCACTATGCCCGCTCAATTCGCCCCTTAGAGCGACTCCAAGTTTCTGTGCAGCCTCAGTTGCTGAGAAAGCAGCGCTACAGGCCTTGCATGCGTGATCGATGATTCCAAGTTCCATAGCCTTATCAAAGACCGGAAGTTTGATGGTGCCATCAGCAATCCCAATCAGAAGCTTTGGAGAGGCACATTCAAGAATTGTAGCAACTTCATGCCCCTTATCATGGAAGTTGATTGCATTCAGTAGCAGATGATAGAGTTGCATTTTATTTTCATCAGTAGCTAAGAAGAGATACTTCATTATATTTCACAGGTAGCTGAAAAGCAAAGAACATAATGAGGATTACGACAGAAAATGAATAGTAATGGATTTATAAAAAATGACATCGAAATATTTTTAGAATTTGAGCCTCATGAATAAATTACTGAAAGTACTAGTAGTTGTCATTGTGATCGCAGTCATTGGATTTGTCGCATTTTTAGGGATTCACTTTTTCTTTAGTGGTGGTCAACTTCCATTACAGTCATGTTCAAACTGTCATACATCATAGTAGAGCAAATCACTCGAAAAGGTCACAAGAGGAATAAAACGCATCTTGAAGAAGTGGTGCGGAGGGCGAGATTCGAACTCGCGAACTCAAATCTTTAAGATTCGTGACAGCGAATTAAGCCGGTCCCATAGCTACATCCCGCTTCAGCCTCTGATTTTGAACGAGCGGAACAAGATAAAATCCAGACTAGATTCATACTCCTGTTCTCACAATGCAGAAGGCGAGCAGTAATGATTGTTGGTACATTCTTTTGGATTATAAAGCCTTGAACGTACTGGGCATTGTGGCCATTATATATACCACTAAGTGGTTCGCCGGTTCCCATTCCTTGTGTTTCAATGTTTGTCCTAATAGTTTCAAACTGTTCCATTGTTCCTTCTGAAGATTGACTCCACTTCAGGATATTGTGCAGGTAAGAGTTCTTTACTTCTGTTCGGACCTTGGCCACGCCTTCGTCAGCTGAGCCTTCTATAGTAGTAACCTCCCATTTTACACTATCAGCAAAATCCAGAGGAACACGTGGATTAATAGACTTCCAAATAGTTTCAGTAAGAGGTGAGTCATGCCAATCTATATTCAATTCTGGGAGTTCTTTAACAGGTTTCTTGGGAAATACTGCTAAATTAATAGACCGACCTAGAATACCAAGTCTCTCAGTGGGAGCGGTACCGTAAATCTCATGCAAGGATAGTTCTGATGAGCTTGGATCTACTATACGTCTTGTGGCTTCTACAGTAAGAAAGACACCAAGAGTTCCCAGATTTTCAGGATGGATTACGCTGATAGGACTACTAGCTCTATTAGCTTCTGTTACAGCTGAAAGAAGCTTAACGAGATAGTAAGCGCTGAGGGATCCACCAGGAAGAGCAATCTCATAGTCGGTGGCATCATTATCCTCTTCAATACGAAGTTTAGCAATACCACCCTTGTGACGGTTCCCATAACTCGAAGTTGTGTTCAAGCTAGATGCAAAAATGATGGTCTTTTCCATGTAAGGGATGATTGCTGCATATGCTGGGTACTTAAACTTGTAAGGGGCGAATTTAAAAAGTTCAAATTTTTCTTCGTCTTGAAGACCATTAACACACGCAATCAGCTTCGAAGACTCATCATCAGTAATTCTCTTACTATGATCAATTTCTTTTTCTATTTGAGCAATGAGAGGGTTCTGGGAAGAAGGAAGTGTTCCATCAGCCATATCGAGGAGCTGATATTCGAAGTGGGGGTGCTGAAATGATACACGCTTTTTTAAAATGAGACCGACAGGAGATGGAAAGTCCAGAATCATTCCGGTTTCGGTTGCGGTAAATATGACCCTTCTATCCTTTGGAGTAAATCCCTTGTGAAGGAAGTAGATAGGATCGATTCTATCATCTGGAAAAGATCTTTGAAGAATGTTGATATTGAAACCATAAGCTCTCGTTACTGGTATAAAAGAAAGCTTGGGAACAAGAGAGGATTTTTTGTCCTGCCAGATAATCTCATACAGTGAGGGGCGTGTCAATTCACCCAACTCCCAATATCCTTTTAGTCTATTGTACTGTTCCTTAACGCCTTCCTCAATCTCCCAGCAAACAACCGTTTCTCTCGGAGTCAGATTCGGTGCTTGCCAACCAGGTGGACCTACGCGATATTCAGACATACAACCACACTCTCTAACATTTTTTATTACAAGTAGGACAGACGAGGTCTTGAGAAACAAAAGCTGAGCGACACTGAATACAGTACGCTGGACTGAATAAATTATCACTCAATTCGGGCGATACTTTCAATGAGTTCTCATTCATGACGTTAAAGACGAAGAAGGTTCTTCCACACTTGCATTCGATGCCAAGACCAATTGAAATATCCCTTTGCCAAACCTCCTCTGATTCCTTTTTTAGAAGAGGATGCCATTTTGCCTTGCCAGTATTTTTCACGGTTTCCAAGCCGTCGACCACGTGTGTTTCTATAGTATGCTTTTCCTTGACACAATGAGGACAAACTACCTTCTGCTTCAATCTTGTCGTTACTCCTACCCATATACTACGACATTAGGATGAATTCAAAAACATCCTCTCTGGAGAGATGTAGCTAGTCATTACCTCCCAGAAATGCCGCGAAATATGTGCAAAATCAAACAATTATAAGAACGTTACGATGATAAGATGAATATCTAATAAATGCCAAAATTGTATTAAAATGGTGCGGAGGGCGAGATTTGAACTCGCGAACTCCTACGAGACAGGGACCTAAACCCTGCGCCTTTAACCAGGCTGGGCAACCTCCGCATGAACGAAAAGAGGGGAGAGCTGACCCATTTTAACCATTTTGTATACGCGCTACTACTTGTCAACGGTTTCCCAAGTGTTGCTACAACGTGGACAGTGCCACTTCTTTCGGTACTTGCCGCTCCCAAGCATCTCTTTTCGTACAAGAGCGACCTCTGCGAATCCACAACGGGAACATACAATTGCGTCCATATCATGCATCTCAGACGCATGATGAATGATAGTCATATCTAGTTTTCTGGTCAGAACCAAGGGTTCTATGGTCTTGATACCGAGTCATGTCACAACGTTTTTATTCGACTCGTTGGATGTCGGCGCGGTTCCAATGGTCTGACCATGGGCCATTTCGTGATTCTCTGGACTCATTGATTTGTGTCCAGTGTGAGCGTGATATTAAGATGTCCTCAAGAAGCAGACAATCAGCAACAAGAACTCGAGATAAGTGGAGAGAGAAGGTTTGGTATCAAATCGTTGCTCCAGACTATTTTGAGAATAAGGAGATAGGTACAACTCCAAGCGAAACCCCTGAACAGCTGATTGGACGAACTATTCAACCCACACTCTATGACATTACTGGAGACTTCGACAAGATTCATGTCAGACTCCGATTCAAGATTCTTGAGGTCACAGGTCAACAGGCTAAGACTAGCTTCTATGGACATGAGTGGAGCTCAGACTATCTAAGAGGGCTTGTAAGAAGAGGCACATCTAGAATTGATTGGATTGGACCAATTCTGACAAAGGATGATTACCTGATGCGGATTTCTGTGATTGTTTTTACAACCACTCGTGCAAAGACAAGTCAAGAGCATTCTGCAAGAAAAGCAATTGAAAAGGTCATCAGAGCTCATGCAAAGAAACATACTTTTGATGAACTAGTCACTAAGGTAATTCTGGGAGACCTTGCAGGCGAAGTATACGAGGATGTGAAAAAGATCATCCCAATCCGAGAATGTGAGATTCGTAAGAGCAAGGTGCTCAAGGGGCCTGAGGAAGTAAGAACAAGGAGAGCTCGCCTCAGACGAGGTACTGCTGCTGAAAAAGATGCAGAGTGAGTGTATCTCTGAGTTAATACAGTAATAAGTCGTTGTGGAGGTAAGAACCCTTTACTCCCTCATATCTTCCAAGTGATGGAGAGATTGTAAGAGAAGTACCATCAGATTAGCCACTCTGGTCAGTTTTTCTATGTCATTCTCAGACTCTACTAGCTCATTCAATGCTTTTAGCTTCCCAATCAATGTCACTCTGAGCTCTGGTATCAATGTCTTTACTGCTTGTGTTTCAATCTCTTGGTCTGATTTAGCATATACTATACGCCGGTCACATTTAGCGCAGTAGATATCATCACCTACTTTGAAGAGAGGAGATCCACACTGTGGGCACGATTCTGCAAGCATTGTTGCACCACGACGCAATAGCTCAGCCATCTTCTTGACAGAAACATCATCTTTCTCATTCATTTTCAGCACAGTTATGGGTTCTCCAAACTTCGATATAAGAAGTGATGGTTAGATGAGTCATTATGAAAACGTTGATATGGTCAGAGCCTGCTAGGTCATTGTTGTTCACACACCATTTGTGTGTCAAGACCATTTAGAGGTGAGTCCATTGGACCCCGAAACACAGAAGAGCATCGATCAATCCAAACACATTCTTAAGCAAATCTCGGAAGATTCCTCAGTTCCTAGGAACATCCGGCGTGCTGCTAATGAATCGATAGCAGTCCTTGAGAATGAATCAGACTCTCCCGCTGTGAGAGCTCAAAATGCAATATCCATATTGGATGAGCCAAGCCAAGATCCGAACTGCCCAAATCATGCTCGGACAAAGATTTGGCATGTATCCAGTCTATTGGAGCCAATACGTGACTAGACCAATTTGGTCTTGCTAACAAAATAAACCAGCCAACACCTGTTCGGGTAAAGGACTGGTATTCACTACCAGGGCCAGTGTCTATTCATGATAAAGGCAAAGATAAGAGGAATCTATTCGCAGTCGTTGACCCAGATATTGTTACAGAACCATTTTGAAATGGTTCAGCCGACCCCTGAAGTGGCTAGAAGGTTTGGTCTCCCATATCGTAGCGAAATTCCGGATGTCGATATTTGGGATCGAAGCGACCTACAAGGCATTGTAGCAATCGCATACGAATCGATATTAAACCGACTTACCGATGTTTTTCGTAGACGCTTGGGTGGCGTGATAACTAGGACGCCTAGAGTGGCTAAGAGTTCAATTTACCGTGGAATTGTATTAGGGCGAGATGAAAAAACTGGACAGACAAAGGTAGATTTAGGAACAATTTCAGGATTGTTGCCTGATAGAGGCCTACAACGTGGTCAACCCTTAATGATTCAGATTCGTGCCCACGATTATGGACGTAAAGCTCCTGTTTTGTCTTCCAGTATAACCATACCTGGACGAGCTGCGGTTCTTCTCCCCGAACCAGTTGTACGACTTAGTACAAAGATTAAGGAACAGGAAGCACGACATAATCTGACAATGCTTGGTCGAAAGATTCGTGAGCATACTGACAACTGGGGAATTCTCTGGAGAACTGCTGCTGAGAACCTTACTGACAAAGAATTACAGGATGAGGTTGATGATCTTCTTGATACTGCTCAAAGGGTGTATAAGAACTACAATGAGATGGACTCTACAGGTATACTTTTTGAGGGAACCAGTAATGCAGATATTGAATTTCCTGCAGAAGTCAAGGATGCTCTTGACAAAACGAGGGCTAAAATCAAACCCACAATTGACCATCACCACTTCTACAAAAGCGCAGGGTATTCATCCCTTGTTGACCTAGCAGAAACGATTATTGAAGAGCGTCCTGAGGAGCGTGGTTACGTCACCTCTAAACTTGAAAAAATTGTTTCAAAAGATATGCCAAAGGTAGATGATACAATCAATATTGAGCACGTGAAATTAGACGGACGTAATATTGTATTAGCTAGAGGAAGAGTGGTAGAAAATAATCCCAAGGGCTTTGTCATTATGCGGCAATTTAGACATACTAACCGCAAGCTAAAGTTAGTGCAGGAGTATGCGGAGGATGTTGATGTAGTTGGAGACGAGGGGGATTATGCTCTTACTCAAGTGCAACCAGGTGCGATGACTCTTTTCACTAATTATTATTCAAGGAGTGGTCGAGTAAAGGGCACTTATGTTAATATCAATACAGGAGTGGAAGTATATCCTAGTAATGGTAGTAATCCTGGAAGAATTCGTTATGTCGACCTTGAGATTGATGTTGTTAGAGCTCCAGTGGACCAGGAACCTAGAATAATCGATCAGCATCTTTTGAAACGTGCTGTCCAGAGAGGGTTCATCACAGAAGAAATGGCAGAACATTCACGGACAAGAGCCGAAGCTGCTTTTCAACAGCTCGTCGATGGTATAGGCGTAGGCGAAAATCTGGAGTGAGTTTTTCGTTTATTCTTCGGTGTCAACAGCTTCAGAGGTTCTTATCGACAGATCTATCGCACTCATGATGTCTTCCAATGTTGCACCTAGACTCTCAATGCTCCTCTCACACTGGATTTTTACAAGTAGATGTATATCATCTACTGTGCACTCGATGGTTAATCCGGCTGGAAGAGGGACATTATCAGGAGATATTGCATCTAAGATTCTCTTTGCGATTTCCGGTGATTGAAACTCAATGTTGATAGTTGCAATCATGTTTAGTCGCCGACCTTGCCTGTGTTTGAAATCATTTGAAGTACTGCTTCCTTCATCTCAGGACTATGATGAATGGTTACAGATTGAGACGATGAGGTGATAGGGAGAATGGCTTTTTTCAGCAGGTCACGAAGAACCTGTTTGGTGTTAAGACTGGAAAATGGCCAGATTATGGTATAAGACTCCGTGTTATCCAATACGAGCGTCTTATCAGAATCAACAAGCCTATTACTCAGAGCAATCCTCCCTACATCAGGTAATACCTCAGTCTTTGATCCAGGTATCTTCAAAGCTGTTGCAGAAGAAGTAGACTCCCCAATCAATCCTGCGTCAAGCCTCTGAACTGAAGAGATGACATCCTTATGATGGTTCATATGAGTGTCGATTAGAACTCTCAGTGCTAGTCCTCTATCTCCTAACCATACACTCATCGATGTGCCCAATTCGTTCCTTGCCCATGCAGTATTAGCAATGATTTCAACACCGGAAATGTATCTCATTGGACTAGATTCGCGTTCGAGTTTGAGTAGGTGATCCTTACCCAGGAGAAGTGAGATTACTTCTGGATTCAATCGTGTAATGAGGTGTGATGCTAGTCGCTGAGCCTCTGAGGTATTCAGGTTGTTCAGGGGTAGTCGTAGTTTCTGAACAGGTATCTCTGCAGCAATTAGAAGTTCATCACAGGCTTTTTGATTTCCACTTATTGTGTGAAGGTAAGGATGTGTACTGTGAAGAAGAGCTTCATCAAGTGGCAACATTCCTACGCCAAACAATCTGAATCCTTTCCGCTCTTCAACCAATCCCTCCTTTTCAGCCAAATTTATTATGTCTCTGCTTGCTCCCTTCTTAGGTCCGTTCGGGCCATCATGGATTAGCACGCCTGCAACTGCAAGCTGTAAATCATAAGAACCAACATCTATCAGTGATTTGGACAAGAGATATGTAACTGGAGTCAGAGTGGCGTCAGTTCCTAACGTAAGTGCGCTTAATTGCTCTGATTCTGATATCCCTCCGATTAGGATTAAGGATCTCTTGCCTTTCTTGACTTTTTTTGACCCGAGGAAATCAACACCAATTGTGATGATTGTTGAGGAGTCGTGTCTGGTCCTTAGTTCATTAAATGCATCTAGAGCCATTACCGGTTGAACAAAGGTCAATTGAAACCTCCTGTTTAGCCTTACAAGTGCTCTAGATAAAATAGCAGTAGCAAGTGTTGCCTCTGGAATTGGAGATGTCACTAGAAGGATTTGACTATCACTATCAAGATTCACAGAACTGCAGTCTTTCTCTAGTGTCTTTAAGGAGGGAATACTACTTGTTTTTTGGCTCATCTCAGAGATAGAGAGATGGTTAGACATGATAAAACTATCTTAGTAGCACAGCTGCTTGATCGGGACTGTATTTCCAGTCAGCTGGTAAGACTTTCGTTTTACGATAGTACTTTGAGAGTCTATGTATCTTGTTTTCAGCAAGCAGTAATCCGCGTTTAGAAACGTAGTCGCTCTTGTTCTCTTCAAGATGTTTTCGAATGTTTGCTGCTTTACTAATCATATTGCGAAGGTCTTCAGGAACTTTTCTTGCAAGATCATTCTCTTGGAGAATGGCTAACACGCTTTTACCAGTGATGACTTTTGCTAAGGGTACACCATATTGGTCGCGTAATATCATACCAATCATAGATGGGCTGTTACCCGCTTTGGCAAGCTCGATAACTTTCTCTTCTACCCACTGCGCATTCTTCTCCTTATCCAGCCACTCGGGTACTCGCATTGTCGAAGGACGCTTGCTCCCGGACTGACCTTTGCGTCTTGTATGCATTCTTGCCATCGGGACAACCTCTAGGTCATCTATCCCCAAAAAAATCGGGTTCTGTTCCCTTGCCCTTGTGCTGTGGATATAAAGATTACCTTGTGGTGACCTGAGCAGGCTAGTTTACTATTGTATCAATGATATCTACCACGTTCTCGAATCTCATTCATTCTTGAAATTGAGTCTTCAGCCTCTTTTCCAGCTGTATCAATATATCCTTCAATAGTAGCATTCAGCATAAGTTCTTGCTTATCCCAATGCGTGGTTTCAAGAGCTCTTCGAATCAGATGAAGATCGACTCCCTTCATTTCAACCGTAGCGTTCATCTCAGATAGGCCAAAGTCAATAAGCCAGAGGCGTAAATGTTGGTCGACTATTACATTACTTGTTGTTGGATCGCCATGTACAACTCCTCCTTGGTGGAGTTGAGCAATTGACTGTCCAAATCTTTGACAAAGCTCCATTAGTTGTTTCTGAGAAACTCTCTCTACAAGCAGTTTGAACTGTGTTCCCTCTATGAAATCCATAAGTATTGAATAACTATTGAGGTCTACAGAATATACCGCTGGCGTACGTACACCCAGCTCACGAGCAATTGTGAGCGTTCTGCATTCTTTACTTGTTCTGGTTTTCCGTAGTAGGGAATCAATCTCTTCTAGGAGGTAAGGCTTTGACTTACGCCATTTTAGGGCAAAGGACTGATTCCATCTTTGAGTCTTGAATATCACAGACTCAGCACCAAGAGCAAGAATAACATCTTTCATATCATTTTCTCCATAGTATATCTTGCTCATCAGTTCTCCATTTGGGTAGAACATGAGAACTGCTGATTTTAATTTCATGACCAGACTTGTACTGTAAGATACCATTCCATGCAATCATCGCTCCCTGATCACCAGCTAGAGAAGGAGAAACTCTATGAAATCGTGCTTCGTGCCGTTCTGACACTCCTGATAGAATCTCTGTTAAGCGATTGTTGCGTGCAACACCTCCAGTCAGAAGAAGCTCCTTCTTTTTAGTGTGTGCTATGGCTCTTTCAGCAATTTCGGCAAGCATACCGAACGAGGTTTCCTGAACACTGAAACAAATATCTGGGATTGGAATTCCTTCCGAGAATAGTCTTTTTGCCGCAGTAAGCATTCCTGAATAGCTGATATCCATACCCTTAACAGAGTAAGGAAGACTATAGAATGTTCTACCCGCCCTTGCCTCCTTCTCTATTATCGGACCTGCTGGAAAGGGCATGCCAAAGTGGCGACCAAGTACATCTAGCATGTTTCCGATTGCAATGTCTAGTGTTTCTCCAAAGGTTCTGAAACGCCCTCCAGCATACGCAATTACCTGAGTGTTTCCTCCTGAAACATAAACTGTCACCGGATCATCGAAGCCAGACTCAAGATTGCCTATCTCTATGTGAGCAACACAATGATTGACATCTACCAGAGGAATTCCAAGTTTTACTGCAAGTGTTCTCGCCATTGTGGCCGTAGTCCTCAAACAGGGACCCAGGCCAGGACCTCTCGAGAAGGCTATCAAATCAATATCCCTGTAATTGATATCTGCAGTTTCGAATGCCTTACTAATGATACTTGGACCAAAATCAGAGTGATGTCTACTTGCTTCACGGGGATGGATGCCTCCTTGAGACGGTTTTAGCATGTCCCATTCATTTGCAAGTACAACACCCTCACTTGTGACTATGCCAGCACCGAATGAGTGTGCAGTTCCTTCAAGTCCAAGACAGATAAGTGGCATTACAGTAACCTTTGGTCTAGTGTATTATTGAACCTGAATGTGTGTCACTGCAAGTTGACTCTTCCGCTCAGGTCACATCTTGCAAAGTTCTTGTAGCAAAGGCTTTATAATCCTCGCAATCGGCCACTTTCTAGAGGCGTACAGTTTGTCCGAGAAAATGCCCATTAAAGCACTTGAACAACAGCTTGAAGATGTAATTTCAGTAAAGCTCAAGGATCAGAGGATCTTTAGAGGTCACCTGACTAGATGTGATATGTATATGAACCTCACACTTTCAGAAGCTGAGGAAATGGAAAACGAGCAGATTTTGGCAAAGTATGGTCAGATTTTGATTAGAGGCAATAACATTCTTTGGATACAGATTCCAGAGTAGACACAATCGCTCCATTTGAATGTGGAGTCTAACGTTCTATCTCTCGTTTGTATCGTTCAATCAGTTGTACTAGTTGTTCCTCACCCTTCTGTCTAGCTTGTTCGCGCACATCCTTGATGAATGATTGAAGGACACTCTCAAACTTTTTCCGACTAATGAAGGCAAATTCATCAATTCGTCGTAAATCCACTTCTTTTGCATCAATAATCGGTATGAGAGCTCGTACAAGCTCTTCTCTTGGAAGATGTGAGAGCGGAGTGTCAACAACAACAGCACGAATCTGTTTTTCAATTAATAGTCCTGCAGTCTGTAGGCCTCCACCTGAGGCGTCCTCAAATAGGATAATATCACCAGCTTTCAAACCAACCTTATGATTGTACTCCTCTACACTCTCTCGGGTGAAATGAGGTATCACTTTCACAGCTAACATATCACCGCGCATCTCAAGACGCTTGACACCTTTGAGAAGCTCTAGTCTACTCTTCATTGTTGCTTCTTGTTTTCGAAGTTTGATAATGTCTGCTTCAGCTTTCTTAAGCGAAGATTTTGATTTCTCCAATTCTCTGTCACGTTTTATTCTCCAGTAGTTGTTCTGAGTAACTATCTCAAGACTATGCTCAAGCTCACTTTCTCTGAACTTGAGATATTCTACAAATCGTATGAGATCCTCTACTCTTTCTGCTAGGACCTGATTTTCATCCTCTATCTGCTCAAAGCGATTTTTTAAAGCATCGAACCGCTCTTGTGTCAGTTTCTCCTCAGATGGTTGAACCGGTTGTTCTACTGGGATGGTTTCCACAATCTCTGCACCTGAACGTTCCAAACTCGCCAGAGCCTCATTAATAGGGGTGCCTTTAATCACGAGAGCCTTCAGATGGTTTCGATCAACCGTGAGTTGCTCTTCCTTTATCATACGATCAATCTGCTGCAATTTTGGCAGGACTGATCTAAATGCATAGATAGCTGCGGTTAACGCATCTCGCTCGTGAGCATTACGAACTCTGATGTGATTGGCATATGACCGTGCAAGCTCTTGCTTTTCAGCTACGGGAATAGCTTTTGCAGGAGTATACACTATTGCATTGACTGTACTTGCTATCTTCTCAACGAAGTGAGGTGCTTGTGGAACATCAGAAGCCAGCATAACTGGAATACCGGTCTCATAGACCTCGCGTATCATATCCGCTCTAGTTAGCCCTTTCCTACTTTTCAGAACCTTTACCTTACCGTCTAAAGACAAAAGACAGTATGCAGCAGTTATTCCAGGATCAACTCCAAGTATGTAGTATTTTGGCTTAATTTCGGAAAGATTTGTCATAGGTTCAAGAGGCATGAACTCGACACGCTTACGAACAGGCGAAATCAGAATATTGAAGTCACCGCCCCTCTTGGCATCTATTTTGTTTCGAATTACTGGGAGAGGTGCATTTGTGATAAGACGTGCACTTGCGTATCCAAAATCAGAATTACGGACATCTATATCATACTCGATTTCAGCAGCTTTGAGCTGAGATTCAATAAATCGTGTCATCTGTTGAATCTCGGAATGAATTCTACGTCTGTATCTATTGGCGCTCTGTCCTCCACTACCAGGTTTCCGAGCTCGAGTCACTTTGATCTCGGTCTGTTCACTGAAACACTCTAATGAATGACCAATGCCTTTCGATGCCAGTTGAGCGGCGATTGCTGCTGACTCTAGAGCGCTTGGCTTTCCTCGTATGTTTATGCCATGACGACGAGCTAAAGTCTTGAGCTGAATTTGATGTGGTGGAACCCCTGTCACCTGAACAATTCTTGTTTCGTTGGGAATACGACTTGCCAGTTGAAATAACGACTTACTATCAGGGACTATCTCGAAGATATTATCGGTACAGAACCACTTTGGTGCTATTGTTTTGACTATCTTTAATAGAGCACCACGAGAAATTTCTGGGTATTCATTCAGAATTACTCCATCTCTCATTATTACACATGCGAATTTTGGAGCAGATCTAGCCCCAGGACTGTGTGAAGGTAGTATATCAAAGCCTATAATGAATACACTTTCATCGCCCATTCAGCTCAGCACTCACATCACAATAATTTAGACTGGCTATGAACCCTTTTGACCATTGGGTTATGTGAATGTATCCTCAGAACTTCCCAAACAACAAGTATAATAAAGACTTACTTGAGCAACACGCCAACGCTCGCATGAGGTGCTAGAACTGTCCGAAACACTACAAATTGACAACGATGATGCAATACTACGTATTGGACGCGCGCTATCTTCTGCAACTAGATTGAAAGTACTAAGACTCCTTCTTCAAGGTGAGAAGGACGTAACAAGAGTGGCACGACATCTTGGCGGAACCGAGGCTAATGCCAGTGCCCAAATCAAGATCCTTTATGAGGCAGGTCTCCTGGATTGTAGATACGAGCCAGGTCAACATGGCTTGAAGAAAATCTCAAAGACAAAGGTAAAACGCGTTATACTTGACTTGGAGTAGGTTTATCCAGTCGGGGCCTATTCTGCTGGAGAGTCTGAATAAGATACTAGGTGGGCTTTCCAGCGGCGTATTCTTTTCAATATGTTATCACGTTCCTCCGACCGTATTCCCCTCTTTCCCCGTGCTTTTAGAAAATTCAAGACTATATCCATGTCCCGCGCAACTTTCTTCTTCCGTTCATCCTCGTCAATTAAATATTCTTTTGCGGATTGAAGATATTCCATAATAATATCCGCAGTTGCTTCGCCAGTCCGTAACTCTCGTGCTATTGGATCGAGAACCCGACTCACCTTTGCACTTATTGCCGTGGAGTCGAAAGTACCAGAAGCTGAGTCAATAGAGTCCACTAAAGATACGTCAACATCTTCAGTGGGAGAAGTAGAGTGATTGTTCGGAGGGTTTTCCAGCTCTTCATCATTGGCTACTGCTTCTTCTGAGCTCTCATCAATGTCCAATTCGGTACTACTAGCAGATTTCTTAGAAGTCTTTTTGACTTCAGCAAAGAGGGGAAGAATGGATGATTCGCCATCTGATGATGGCTCTGAGATAAGGTTGAGACGCTCTCTCAACTCACGTAGTTGATCAAATAGTTCTACTAATTGTGACTGCATTAGATCAATCAACTGTCGTACATCATTCATCTCGTCATCATTCAAGGACTTGAGACCCCCAGTGTATCTCAATAAGTTGAATCCTGAGTTTTATCTTATCAGGATTGCGGGGAGGTTATCCCGCACATTATCTATCAGCCTTTTTGATTGCCTCGGATAGAGTTTGAGCTAAGCCAGATGGTTCAAAACGTCTTTTTCGTATCTTCACAAATGTGGGTACTGAAACAGCTTCACCGATGAATAGAGCCTCTCCAATCTCAAGAGTTGTAATTGCATCAAGAGATGGGCGGTCAATACCCTCACTTGATCGACCAATATGATCAAGATCGTACGGATTTGTGCATCGGAAGATAGCCTGATTGCTACATTGGCTAAGTACTGTCGTTGAGAGCTTCACAGGTCTCTGGGATATCAAACATAAGAGTGCATGGAATTTTCGTCCCTCACGTGCAATCGTTTCAATGCGACTTTTTGGAAGAGCTATCTCATGACGGCCCTCAGGACAAAATTGATGAGCCTCCTCCAGTATTAGAAGAAAGGGAGGAATGTCGCCCCTACGTCTAAGCCTAAGGAGTTCATTAGCAAGATAAGATACTATTATCTGCTTCTTTTTCAAACTAATGAAATCACTTAGATCAATAAGTGTAATCTTACCGGGTTTTACAATAGTTCGAATGTCTGGAGTGGCACCCTTTCCAAATAGGCTGGTTTCATCAAGACTAAAGAGCCAGCCAATGAGGGCTTCCTTTGTATTCTTACTGATAGTTTCATCATCACGAATATACGTGACAATATCAGCCAGAGTATAACCGGACTTCAAAGTGTCCTGCATTTCAGAGATTACGCGTCGCAGGTCCCGAACTTGGATGGAACTCATGTCTGCTACTAGGGCTCCAATAGATTCTGCTGTAAGCAACTGAACAGGTATTTGAAAATGCGATGCTCTAACATGATCAACTCGGAACTCTCCCTGAGGAAGACCAAGGTTCTCTGGTTCAATATCCTTGAGATAACTATACTCACCATGCACATCTATGACAATGACCGAGAGTCGCCCTTGCTCTTTCGTACGGGTCAGTAATTCTTCCAACAGAACTGAAACAAAGTATGATTTTCCCGCTCCACTCATAGCTAAGATGGCAAGATGCTTTGACAATAACCGATCAACTGATGGGGCGAATCCAAGGCTCTGGTATGCAAGGGTTCCAAGATTCAACCCATTTTTCGTATCGAGTTTTAGGAAGGAGGCCAATGTGCTCTCATCGGGTCTTCTAACAACAGCCCCCGGGGAAATTGAAAAGTATGGACGGATTGTTTGTCCTCCAGACCACAGCCCTAATACCCTTGCTTTTGCAATAGTATATTGCCATCGATCTGTAGGAAATATAGAACGTAGGGGCTCCCCTCGTGATTGGTACTCTCTTACTGCTTCTGCGTGTTGATAATATCTATTTGTTCTGACAAGGTCTTGAACTCTCGCAATCACGGTCCCGTTATCAGTGACGACGGAGATGAATTCACCGCGCCTTGCAACTACCTCTTTTGGACCACCCTCTACTACGAATGAGAATTCCATAACATTGGGACCTGAGTCTGTAGAAACAACGGTTCCCAGTCTTGCTGTGGGTGGGTATTCTGCTGTAATCTTAACTTCCTCCAAATGGATTTCTTGAACGTCTTTTCTCGAGAGTTGTATAGGTAAGCCCTGACAGAGCCATAAGCCGATCTATTACCATGTTTGTTTCATTCGTAGTTATCTTTGCTCTTGTATCTGCCTCAAGAATTGGGGTTGGAATTCCATACTCAGGATGCTGCCAAGAGAGTGGAAGAATAGCAGCGAGTGCTTTGTCAATCTTCCATACATCTTCCTCTGAGTTGATGTCAGCAAGAATCTCTATTCTTAGTGGTAAGTCATCACGAGCAGTCTTTAGATAGGTTACCCAAATGGTTGATGCCCAACTTGTAAGATCGTCAGGGGGCGAGTTACTTGTATTTTGAAGTTCTGAAGAGTACCTGAAAACGAAAGACCGTTCACCTTCAATTAAGAATGTGTCCAAGATATCACAGTCTCTAGAGATTTTGAGCAGCCATCGATAGTCTACTCCTTGCATCATCTCAAATATAGCGGGATCACGTATAATATGTGGAAGAATATCTCCCAGAATACTAGTCACTCTACTTGATCGACTGTCCTTCACGATTCCCACAAGGGTAGTCCCCTTCTTTCGAGTCGTGTTGTATACTTGTCTGTAAAGAGATAGTACCTCTTGGAATTGCTCATAGACTATCGATCCTGCTTGGGGGCGGTCTCGAGGATGATAGAACAGTGAACCATCTACCAGTATTAAATCGGTATGGTATTTTTCAAGAACTGCAAGGGTCACTCTGAGTTCTGCAGCGACCCTCTCCAATGAAGCAAGTTGGTCCAACTCTGTTCCAGATAGTGTTAACATCATGGGGCGTATTTGTGGTTCTGGAAAGGGGTCCGGGAAGAACTCAACATTAGGACCTTCTTCAGGGCCAAACTGAAATATAACCGCAATACCTCGTATTAGAATTAAATCCATGGACCGAAACCGGCGTCTGACTAACCCACCATCAATCCCTGCTATGCGCAGCCCTGATAGACTGGTGGGTTCCGTTTTCTTTGTGAATCCCTTCTCGATTGTAGCAGATGCTACGGCCGGAAACTTAGCAAGGTTGATTCTGTCTTTTATATTCTGTAAGACTTCACCAAACTGGTTTTTTGTTAACTCGACTCGCTCTATTTCTTTAACGAGTTGAGACAAAAGCTTGTCGAGATTCTTGTCCACTATGATTT
The DNA here is from genome assembly GCA_016839275.1 of Candidatus Thorarchaeota archaeon. Lineage (GTDB taxonomy): Archaea > Asgardarchaeota > Thorarchaeia > Thorarchaeales > Thorarchaeaceae > SMTZ1-45. The sequence continues at coordinate 65,387 of JAEOUM010000117.1, read as the reverse complement.
CACTCTCTCTCTCTTGTATTCAAGAGCAGCCCTTATTAGCCCCAAGTAAAGTGGGTGTGGTTCTCCGGGTCTAGACTTGAACTCAGGATGGAATTGAACACCAATCCAAAAGGGGTGATCAGCAAGTTCTATGGCATTGATTATTCGCCCACTGTCATCATATGCTGACACACTAAGACCTCGATCACGCATCTTGTTGAGGTATCTTTCAATAAGATGGAATCGGTGCCTAAATCGTTCTCGAACTACATCCGCGCCATAGATATCATGCAGACGAGAACCGTCTACAATGTGAACGGTATGTCCTCCAAGCCTCATCGTCCCACCCTTGTCCTCGGTCAGTTTCTGATCATCCATCAAGTCTACTACAGGATAGAGACTATCCGCATCGACTTCTGTTGTATTAGCACCCTTCCAACCCATTACACGTCGAGCAAAAGCAACTGTAGATAATTGTGCACCATAACAAATGCCCAAAAGGGGTATTTTTGATTCTAAAGCAACGGTAGCAGCACAAATCATGCCTTCAACCCCACGCTCTCCAAATCCAGGTGTGAGTAGAACACCGTCGACATCAGAAAGATCTTCAAGAAGGCATTCCTCTGTGCTTCGCTCTTCTGTTTCAATCCACTTTATCTCCACATGAGCGTCACAAGCTGCAGCAGCATGAGCGAGAGCTTCATTGATACTCTTATAGGAATCCCCTAGTGTGGTGTATTTTCCAGGCATGGCTATGGTTACTTTTTCCGAGGGGTTTTCGAACGACTCTACAATTTTTCGCCATACCTCTGTATCGGGAGCGCGTGACTCTAGTTTAAAATGATTAACTAGGATTTCTCCAAGACCTTCCTCTTCGAATGATAGCGGAAGCTCATAGATAACTGAAATGTCAGGATTAGAAACAACCTGTTCTTCAGGAACATTGCAGAATAATGCTATTTTTTCCTTTGCAGATTTAGTGAGTGGTTTTTCGGATCTACAAATCATTATGTCGGGCTGTATTCCCAGACTCTGAAGAGTACGAACACTGTGTTGGGTCGGTTTTGTCTTGAACTCTCCAACTGATTTTACGTAAGGGACTAGAGTGACATGAACAACTGCAACTCGTTCTCGTCCCACTTCCCTGATGAGTTGTCGTACTGCTTCGAGGAATGGCATCGCCTCAATATCACCCACGGTGCCACCAATCTCAACTAAAAGGATATCAGGCACTGGTTCTTTTCGAACGACTTCCCAAATCCTCTGCTTGATTCTATCTGTGACGTGGGGTATTATCTGAACAGTTCTTCCGAGAAATCCTCCTTTCCTCTCTTCCATTATGACGGACATATAGATTTGTCCCGAAGTTATATTCTGTGATGGATGAACTTCCATACCAGTGAACCGTTCATAGGTACCAAAATCCAAATCAATCTCCGAGATTAGAAAATCGAATCCTTCTACAGGACTGAATGTCCATGTCTGGTCAGTTACAAAGACTTCACCATGCTCTATTGGATTCAAAGTGCCTGGGTCTATATTTAGATAGGGATCAATCTTTATTATTCGAACATTATATCCACGAAACTGGAAAATCTTGGCAATTGATGCAGTTGTTACGCCTTTACCAATACCAGACAAAACACCACCGGTTGTGAAAACAAACTTTGATACTCTATTAGTGGAATTCAACATGTTTGGCCTCTAATTATAATAATTGTTAGCTTATTAAGCGCCAGAATAGGATTGCGGCTGGAGTCACGGGAGTTCGTATAAATGGTTCGCTAAACTCGAGACCTATAGGCGCCTTTCGTTAGGAAATGGGTTTCATTATTACACTAGCTCTCATAGCTGCTTGGAAAATGTGCTGAAAAGCTTCAAAGATGTTATGACCATCTTTTGCAATGCTCTGGAAAACAGGAACCGATGAAGGAAGTCTAAAATGTGCTCGAAGCTGTTCCTCTTGTACAGCACCAGGCAAGTCTTGTTTGTTAAGACAGATAACTACCGGAAGCGGTCTCTCTTCTTCTAAAATCATTGACATCAATTCGTTCCAACTTGCTAAATCTTCATCAAGCAGGCTACCTTGAGAGTCCGCCATGAAAATCACGCCATCAGCTCCTACAAGTACAACCTCTCTTGTAGATCTATAGAAATCTTGGCCTGTTGCAGACCATATATGCGCGTTGATTGTCCAGCTCTCACTTAGAGGAAATGGTATTGTTCCAAAATCGCAGAACATGGTTCTACCAACGGTGTTCTCAATCGACGTAAGTTTGTCGGCATAATCAAGTGTTGAGAATAACCAGCGAATCGCTGTTGTCTTTCCACTCATTGCGGGTCCAAAGAACACTATTTTGAGTCCTACAGTTCGATTACCATAGTCAATAATCATCTCTTCAATACCCCCTGATTCATGTACCCCACATGCTATCAACCCAAGCTCCAAGCCCAGAGATTGTACCAAGCTTGACACAATCGGAAAAATCCTCATGCCATTCGGCTTTGATGAAACGAATTAAATCAGGTAACTCTCCTCCTTCCCACCCAATTGCTTCATACAAGTTCCTTTCAGTCAGAGTCGTTGATGCTCCAAGCTCTCTAGCGAGTCTAATTCGAGAGAGAAGTGTTACAGCCCGCCTTGCAGCATGAACGTAGTTGTTTACTTCTTCCTCAAAAACATCTTGAGTCAGTTTTTCTGATTCATCATCCAGCTTTAATACCGCACTTATAATGTGTTCAGAAACATTCATTCCTCTCAGAGATTTTGTTAGAAGCCGTCTGATTCTCTCAAGAGACTGTCTCTTCCGAACTAGGATTTTACTAACTATTTTCTTTTCTACGTTGTAGTTACTCTCTATTGGTTTGACAAGAGTGAAGTTTATCGATGATGGAGAATCGACTCTGAGTATTCCACAGTTACTAGAGTTACGGAGAATATGAGAGATGACGTCCTCAAGGGTTTTTTCATTTACCTCGATACCCAAAACTGTAGAACCCAAGGGAATTGCAAGCATCCACCCAGTGTATCTTGTAATCCTGTCAAGAGCTAGTCGAAGGTTGCCAGAAAGACCACATACAACGGTTCGACTCACTTCATAGTCATGTTTCTCTTCTTCCCAAACCGATAATATTTCTGATTCCGATGTGAAGTCACGCCAAAAGACTAGTTTGTGACGGTGAGGACTAAGTGTTGTGAGGCTCTCGGCGACATCATCAACGAGTTCGATATCTTCGCCCGCTACAATTACAGGTATTCGTTCTAACACTGAGTGAAGTAACAATGGGAATTGCTCATCCATTAGCTCAATCATATGCAATATTGAATATGTCATTTGTTTCTCCTCGTTAACATTAGTCTTCCATCAGAACCTCCAGCTAGAAGAAGCTCTTTCAAGTCGTCAGGAACAGCGGGTTTGACCATGGACACAGATGCTAGAACTCTTCGAATCTCATCGATATAATGCTTCAATAGTAATCTCATCAGACCAAGTTTTTGACTGTCCTTGTCTACCCACAGACTGAATACACCATTGGGTACAGCATAAATGAAGTGCCGAGTAGTATCAGTTTCACATAGTACTGTTTGTAGAGAGCTATTACGCAGCGTTCTTACAACGCGTTCAGAAGCATCATGAAGTGCAAAGGACATAGCAGCAAGTCTATCATTTGTGAATCCTTCAAGTGATACTCGAACGCCGCCACTTAATGACAAAAACACCGATCCTATGCTAGGGATGCAGTCATGAACTTGGCGTAGAAGCGCTCTCAGGCTCAAGGCTTGGGATCTGTCAAGCGAGATTACTGAACGTGAAATTCCATAGGTTGTATCACGACCTTCAGCTACAGCAAATCCTTCAAGTACACGTTGAGTTTCATCACTACTATAGGACCGAAGCGGCGGGAGTCTTCCATCAATGTGCTGCTTTAGTAGAAATGACAGTCGTGAAAGATTGTCCTTCATCTCAATAAACAGGGCTGCTAGGTTTACGCGTGGAGCTGTAGTTACAGTGAGAAAGTAGTCGGAATCGTTGGGAAGAGATGCCAAGAATACCTTGGAAGTTTCTGATTCCATTAGTAGATATTTGAAATCACCATGGATTAGTTTTGCCACCCCGAAGATGGCACATGTTGAGGAGGCCACTGCAAAGACCTCTTCCTTGCTAAACCACACACCTGCACTTGCTACAGGTAGTCCATCCTTCTGAATCAAGACAACATTTTCAACGCCTGTGATTGCCTTTATGTTTTGCAGGGTTTCGGTCATTTCATCGCTCAAGTGCTCTCAGCCCCAGAGAACTGGAAAGGTTCAAAGTAGAATCTAATTCATACTATTTAATCTCCACACAGAAAACATAGAGCTGGTTCGAGGTGCTGTTTCTATATAGTGATAGGATTCCCAATGAGAATATTACATATGGATTAAAGCGGTATCTGGCACTTCTTGAAAGACTTCACGTGCAGCGCGACCAACCTTTGCCCTGTTTTTATCAAATGTATAAACACGAATTACATCGAGATATCCTTTCATCATTTCAGCAATGTTGGAGTAATCTGAGAGATTATGGGACACTTTCTTGCCATCTATAATTTCAAAGATTGCAATTTCCATCGGATCTAGCTGATGAGGGTTGTATGGAACAGATGGTAGCGTGGGTACATCAACAATGACCTCATGATTTTCAACTTCAGCAATTGATGCAATTTCCTCTTCTATGCTCTCACGCACTTTTCTCTTTGTGAGAACCTTTGAAACAAACCTATCTTGAGTATGCAGTACTTTTTCAAATACGGATTTATACAGAATTCGTGAATCTAAGAGATTCATCATGGTTGATGCTTCTTTTGCGGAGTCCGATTCTGTTGGATCAATACCACGTATCATTGACACCAAGGACATGTCATCTAAAACTAAGAACTCTTCTGGAGTTTTGAAGCTGGTTAGATGTAGAACGTTATCTGCAGCATTAATGAGTTTTACAAGCATCACTTCAACACTACGGACTGTCTTATGATAATAGACGTTTAGAAACATCTCGTAACGCGCTACAAGAAAAGCCTCTAGTGCTCCTCTTGCGGCAAGACTGAACTCCAAATGATAGTCTTTTGAAACTTCAAGACTGTCAATTAGACGATGAATATCAACTAAACCATAGTTCACACCACAATAGAATGAGTCCCGAATCAAATAATCCATCTTATCTGCATCTACTTGTCCCGCAACTATCCCGCTCACAACAGCATCTTTTTTACTGGTTCTACGACCCCGTACCAAATCAGCAATTCTTTTCTTAGATATGCCACCAGCTTCAAGAATATCTCCGACTTCACTCTCTAAAACAAGCCACTCTGTAACATCTTCATGATTCCAACCCCTGTTCTCGATGAGAGATTCTTCGAAGACATGACTAAAAGGACCATGGCCTAGGTCGTGAAGAAGCCCGGCCATACGTACGTCCTGCAGAACATCATCACCCAGTTCAATGTTTTTCAGCAAATGCTTTCCTGTAAGACCTGCCAAATGCATGACTCCAATGCAATGAGCAAATCGTGTATGTTCAGCACTTGGATATACAAAATGACCTCCGGAAAGTTGCTTGATTCTACGGAGCCTTTGATAAGTTCCGGAGTTGACGATTTTAGCCTCAATGTCCGTCAATCCGATGAAATCATGAATCGGATCATTGATTTCCATTACAAACTCCATCTAAATCACCTAGTTCAGGAATCATATCTCGGGATTAAACGATCTGATTGCGTGTATTAGACTCTCGGCGGACTTGATTTCAGATACACATAGTGGAAGGTGAATACTATCAGCAATCTTCACAGCTAAGGGGTCCAATTCTTTCACGCCTTGAAGAATTACTGCGGCAGGTTTCACCGCCACTGAAGTACCAATTTGACTGGCCTTGATAGCCACCATAGGAGACCTACCTGTTGACACGTTTGTAAGAATAGCCACACGCTGAGTTGTTCCACCATATAGTCGAAGAAGTTGTTGAGGTGTGAGACTTACAATGGCCTTGATACTATCAAGGGCAGTATAACCATAGATATCTCGATCGAGCAAATTATTATGCGTGAGTATTTTGCATTCAAGATATTCAACTAATAGTCTTGCAGGGATAGGAAATCCAAACTCACGACTATCTAGAATCGCATCGGATGCAATCTCAGGTGCTATGAGTTTCTCGAGGGCTACTGCAACACGACTGCCCTCTGCTGCATCCATTTCTATGAGACCTTCAACAAACCGTTTGATTGTTTCAACTCTTGGGGATTTTCTTCTTCCACTCTCATAGTCGCTGATGACTGAAGGAGAAACATTAAGATGTTTGGCAAGACCCTTCTGGGAGATATGAAACCGCTCACGCCACCTTCGCATCACAGAACCCGGATCAATCTCTGCAAGACAGATTTCGCCTGCCATAGCCTCTGCAAGCCTCTGTAGTGGTTCGTTCGAGTCCATATCACCCCTCCTTTCCAAGATTATAGATAAGACTTGTGTAGAATGATTCAGAATCGTGATAGTAAACCTACCGAAGAACTCATAGAGGGGAGGGGCATTTCTCCGATTGGTTCTTTCAATGTTCTTCATATTTCTAGTTGGAACAGCAGGTTCGGGAAAATCCCTACTTACTGCATCACTTGAGAAATGGCTAGTAGAATCGGATTTGAGTGTAACAGTTGTTAACATAGATCCGGGTGTTGAAAGTCCACCATACACAAGTGATGTGGATATCCGGGAGTATGTCGACTATGGAGAAGTGATGAGCAATTTTGGACTTGGTCCTAATGGAGCTCTTGTTGCTTCCTTAGATATGGGAGTAGGCAGTGTTAATGAGTTGCGAGAAGAAATCATTGAATCCGAGAGAGATTATATTCTTGTGGACTGCCCAGGACAAATGGAGCTTTTTGCTTATCGAAATTCAGGTCCCTTAATGGTTTCAGGTCTCAGAGGAGACGATCCTTCATTATCTCTCTACCTTCTAGATTCAAATATTGCTAGAACACCCTCGGGATATCTATCTTCGATGCTCCTTGGATTGTCAATCAATATTCGATTTGGTTTGCCTCAGCTAAACATACTGAGCAAGACTGACATTCTTATGGAGGACGAGATTGAAGAGATTGTGGAATGGGGATCAGAAGTGCATCTACTTGAAGAAGCACTTGATCAGTCGGCAGAAGGGCTTGTCAGAGAATACTCCAAATCAATTCTAGATATGCTTGGAAATATTGGTTCTACGAGCGTAACCATTCCTGTATCATCTAAGGAAATGATTGGATTTGATCTTCTCTATGGTGAAATACAGCGTATCTTTTCTGGTGGAGATAATCTTTACGAGTAGTGATGCCTGCTTGATGAATTACTTTGCCCAAGTGTCTGGTGAAAATTTACAATTAGCCAGAGCTGAGCTAGATGCACTGGTTAAACTTTGTCCATTTAATATTGAAATTACATGGTTGGGACGTGTAGCAAAACTGCAAGCAGCATCTAATCCTACAGAATTTCTCTTGGATAGGGCAGCACTAGTCAAAAGAGCTGGTATCCTTATGGGTGAGTTCAGTCATGAAGAATCAATTATTGAAGGAATTATAGATGATAGTTGGAAAGACAATGTGTTGCCCTCAGATCGATTCTCAGTAAGAACTATCTGTATCGAGAGTGAATATAACCAAAAAGAGAGAGTCAAAATAGAGAAAGAACTGGGAGCTCATATTCAAAGTATCACTGGTGCTAAAGTAGAATTGCGTTCCCCAAACTCGAATATTCTCGTTATCATATTGGCAGGACGATTTCTTGTATGCAAATCTATCGAATCCAAACTCAGACACCTGTTACGTGAGAGGGAACCAGGAAAGAAACCCTTCTTTCACCCAAGTATGATGAATAGCATACTAGCGAGAACAATGTGTAACCTAGCTGGGGTCAGACCAGGTAATACTGTACTAGACCCGTTTTGTGGCGGAGGTGGAATTCTTTGTGAAGCTGCCTATATTGGAGCGTTAGTAATAGGTATAGACAAGAACTGGAGGCTGTTAGAAGGTGCAAGAAGGAATCTGAGTGCGATTAATTCAAAGTACTCTGTAATACAAGCTGATGCTCTACACCTACCTGTTCAAACTGTAGACCATATTGTCACTGATCCTCCGTATGGTCGTTCAAGCTCTACAAGAGGCACTGAATCGAGAGAACTACTCGATTCCCTACTAAGGAAGGCTCCCTCTATTCTTCAATCAAGTGGGGAGAATCTATGTGTATGTGCTAGTAGCGATATGGGTTTGTCAGAAATGATACGAGATGCTGGTTTCCGTATCGGACATGAAATTAAAATGATTGTACACAGCGGACTTGTTCGAGAAATCGTGACTGTCAATCTCTAAGTGATTACTCTCCCACCTTTGGTCCTCGGACTGAACCAATCAAGAAATTCCTCAAACAGAGAAGTTGTTTCGAATACAATATAAATCTCAATAGAACCCAAGGGAGGATTCTCAACATCATTATCTATCACTCGGAGCTTTCCAACATAGGCAGCTTGTTTGTCAATATGGATATTCGTTGTAAAATCTAAGTCATTATAATTTTTCAATAGCCTTGTACGGACTGCGCCAAGTATTCGTTTCTCATGGATTGATTGACGTACAATGGAGAGGATTTCCCGGTTCTCATTTGAGGAAGTCAGCTCAATGAATTGACCGTGCTCAACAGCCTTGAGTGAGATCTTACCAAGATATGTTTCTATAGCCATTTTTACTCTTTCAACATCCTCAGTTGGATGAACTATGCATTTGATAGTGATTTCCATATCAGGTCATCTTCGCTGCCAATTGTTTTGACATAGCACGCAGGTTTTCAAGTGTGCCTTCATTAATCAGCATGATATCACTAAGTGCAATGACACCACCCAGACCTACAGAGATTTCTCTTATATCACGCTCTCTGAAATTCTCCCACGTTGGAGGGGCATCTTCACGATTTCGATTGCGCAGACGAGTATACCTTACCTTTGGAGATGAGTGAACACAGATTATGGTCACCTCATCGGCATAATCAGCAAAAACATCAATTTCAGCAATACTTCTACATCCTTCTATGACAACGATATCGGATTCAAGGCTGCGAAGATGATCTAGGCAATGTTTAGCTATTGCACCAAGACCATTTCTCTCCCTTAAATCAAGCATGACCTTTCGAGTGTTCTCAGGATTTGCATCAAGACCACGCCTTCGAGCTTCCTCGCGTACGACATCTCCCATTACTATGATAGGAATACCAGTATCACTGAAAGCCTGGGCAACCTCACTCTTTCCCGCGCCGGGCATACCAGTGACAATTATGATTCTCAAGGTATCATTCATCCTTATTATCAGACCGATTAGATTGTGTACGTAGGCCTATTCTTTGGTTGTATTTTATCCAACACTCTATGGACAATTTCAGATGTTATAGTACTCGCACCATCAGTAATTGCAGTATGAAGTGACTCTTTTAATATACGGTCTCTAAGGTCTCTCCCAGATAGGCCCTCTGTTCGCCTAGCAATTTCTTTCAGATCAGCCTCAAGTTTGAGCGGCAACCGCTCAGTGTATAGTCGAAGAATGTCATAGCGCTCTTCAACTGTTGGTAGAGAGAACTCGAAGACTGTATCGAATCTATTCTTGATTGCAGGGTCAATAAGAGGTAATGCATTAGTTGCACCGATTACAACGACTCCTGATTCCTCACTGGTTTGGTCCAATTCTCCAAGTAAGGCAGTCACTACCTCAGACACATCACCACGAATTGATTGGAATGAGCGAGCTAGACCTATCGCATCAAGTTCATCAATGAATATGATGCTTGGTGAGTGCTTTCTTGCATCATCGAACAACGCACTTATTCTTCTTCCACCATCTCCCACATGGACACCGATTAAATCCGAGGCCTTTGCCAAGAATATTCTTGCATCAGCTTCATTTGCTACAGCCTGAGCTGTCATCGTCTTCCCTGTACCGGGTAATCCATGAAACAGTACAGCTCGTGGTGCCCATTCACCAAACCGCGATGGTTGACGAAGATATTCCAAGATTATCTTGCATTTCTGCTTCACTTGTTCATGGCCTATTACATCCTCAAGATTGACAGAACGCGTCTTAACATCTGATGTTGAACCTGTTGGGGATTGGAGAATGATTTTCGTGCTCTTAGAAACAACTGATTGTTCAGGCTCAACTTCTTGGACCTGAAAAGCGTAATCTGGCATGATATATCGATCAAAGAGATAGGTACCCTCCTGAACGAAAGTTCCCATCCATTGTTCTCTTGCATAATCTGCAAATAGTTCTAGACTGTCAACCTCCAGTCCCATGGGTTTGGGATCGCCCTTCACTCGAAAAGGGTAACCTACATCCCTTAGTACTAACTTTCGTGCACTAGGAACTTCGATGCCTCGTTTTCTTGTTGATTTCTGGGCAGTTTCTTTAGAAGAAGTAGGTACTTCTACACTGGAGTCTTTTCGCTTCGTCAACTTATCGAGTGTCTCCACACTTTTGTCCAGTAGTTGTCCTTTAAGAGTTATCTTAGAACCATCCCAGCGGTATGGTAATATTGTTAGTGTGGTATGTCCTGTCGAGATACAAAGGTGAACTCTATGAATGCAGTTGTCAGAGTGTTTCTCAGTATCGATATTGAAGAGCGTGCTTTATTATCTCGTATTCTTCAGATTCAACAGAAATTGAATCCTCAGGGAGCCAAGATGAAGCTGGTAGAGCCTGACAACATACATTTCACAATTCGGTTCTTTGGCGATACTCCAATTGCAAGAATAAATCAGATACAGGATTGCTTGAAAGAAATCAAAATTACACCCTTTGAGATAAAGATAGTAGGAGTCGGTGCCTTTCCGAACAAGCGAAAACCAAGAGTAATTTGGATAGGCGTTTCAGATAACTCACAGCTGATTATCGATTTAAAATTAAGAATTGATAATCTCTTGAGAGAAATTGGATATGAAGTTGAAAAGACGAAGTTCACGCCTCATGCCACCATCGCGCGAGTTCGCAGTATTAAAGATGCCAGCCAGATTTTCAGTAATCTTGAGGAATTGGCCAATGAACCTGTAGGAAACATGACAGTAAAATCGATTAGCATGAAAAAGAGTACATTAACATCATCTGGTCCAATCTATGACACTCTTTGGATGATCTAGTATGCGTATTATGAAGATAGAAGTGGTGGGCCGGGGGAGACTTGTTCCGACAGGGTTCTCCCAGGTCGTTTGAACTCCCGGTCTCTTGCATTCTGTGACTCGAGGCGTGATTTCCTCAGTCGCCCCAAGCAAGAATCATACCAAGCTAGACTACCGACCCATGCTAACGTTGTCGGTATCTGCATTCAAAATAAAGATTGCCTCACAGCGATAAATTAGGAACACGTGTTCTAAAAATCAAATCAAAACTTCAGACTTATCTGTTGGTTGTGACCAACTCTATGAAGCCTATATCTAAAGAGGGAGGAACAAGTCATTGGTTACGGATCTTGTATACCATGAAGTGTTTACCAAGCATGAAATGTCATTTGGACATCCTGAGAGCCCTGATAGACTAAGAAGTGCTATGACCTATATCAGGAATGCAGGTTGTCTTGAAGACTCTCGTTTGAATCTCTTGACTCCAGTTCCTGCAGATATGGATGAAGTCTACAAGATTCATGGAAAGGCGTACCTTGATGGCATCAAAGAAAAATCATCCAAAGGTGGTGGTTTCTATACCCTTGACACAGCTGTTAATTCACATACGTATGAAGCTGCAATAACAGCAGCTGGAGGAGGAATTGAAGCAGTAAATAGAATAATGGAAGGAAAATCGAATAATGCATTTGTTTTATGCAGACCTCCAGGGCATCATGCGGAGTATGAACGCGCATTTGGATTCTGTTTTATCAATAATATTGCAGTGGCAGCGAATCATCTTGTGCAAACCCGTGGGATAAATCGTGTGATGATAATAGACTATGACGCGCATCATGGAAACGGCACTCAAAATACGTTCTATTCTTCGAACCAAGTGCTATATGTTGGTCTACATCAGGACGGAAGGACTCTTTTTCCAGGTTCAGGTTTTCCGAACGAGATGGGGACAGGGTCAGGTTTTGGTTATACTGTTAATTTAGCTATGTATCCAGGTGCTGGTGATGTATCATACGAGTTGGCTTTTACTGATATTATTGAACCCCTAGCTGATGTGTTCAAACCCGAGTTTATTCTTATATCTGTAGGCTTTGACTGCCATTATCAAGATCCCCTCACATCACTTGGTTTAACAACCTCAGGTATTGCCATGATAAATGCAAGACTTAAGAGAATTGCAGCAACTCATGCTTCAGGAAAACTAGCCTATTTCCTAGAGGGCGGATACGACCTTGATGCAATGGGTATGGGGTCACTCAATGTGCTTGAAGAACTGATGGGAATTCCAATCACCGAATTCACTGACTCATATTCAGAAAGCGAACCATGTACCGAGTACACAAAGACCTTGATTGCACATACTCTCAAAGCCGCACCATTACTAAGTGAAGTCCTCAAGTAATGTCTGTATTGATCCTAAATCCTCATCATCTGTAGAGTCATCAATAGAAGTTGGTGATGATGGAAAATCAGCACCGAGTTGCTTCTTTATTGATTCTGCTATTGCTCTACCAATAGTTGGGATTCTTGCTAGATCATTGATTGGCACATGATACAAATCAGTAAGGTTTCTGAGACCTTGATTATGAATCATTCTCCCTCGTATTCTACCAATTCCACGAAGATTCACAAGTTCTAGGAGATCGGGACGTACACCATATTTGAGTCTAGAACGAAGACTGTGCAACAAAGGAATGTGAGTTGGTTTATTGATGATTCTCGCAATCTCTGATGCAGAGTAAGTCAACCACTCTGCAGATTGTACAAATCTGTGGACATCGCCCATACCAACACCGTATCTCTCTGTAATATCCCTGTCAGTGGATTCTGATATCCACTCACTTAGTAATCGTGCAGTCTTGACCTCTCCTAGGAAATCTACATAGTGTTCTTCTTCTATATCAGGAGGTTCGATTAAGAACTCATTTGAGTTGTCATCTACAAAGACCTCATATTCTTCAAGCTCTGTCCTTGAAACATATGTCACGGGTTGGTCTGGTGTGTGGCATATCATATGTAGCATACCTAATTGAGTATGCTCATCAGTCTGTGCTAGGACATCACGAAACAAAATTGCAGTCTGAGGATCAATATAGAGCTGTGATGTCCGCCGCCCAAGAGGAGTTGCAACATACTTGCCAGCTGGTGAGATTTCAATCAGTTTTCCGTCCTCTAGAAAGACTAAAGCTGATTCAACATGATGGGTAATATTCTTCTGATTGTTTTGGCATGCATAGAATGTTTTCGATATAAGAGCATCAATCTCTGGGTATGTGCGTGTCAATTCTGCAGCTATTGAAGCAAGAAGATGCGACCTTATTGCAGTGGGTGATGCAAGTCTAGAGTAAATCTCCTCAGGATCTGATAATGTATAATGCTCAATTAAAGCGTCTTTCTCTGATTCTGACCTTGCTATAAGAAGTGCTTCGCCATACTGGTCATATTTGGGTCTTCCTGCGCGTCCTGCCATTTGTTTGTATTCAAGAATTGGTATTGGGTAACTTCCACGGTTTTGCTCAAATCTTCGATAATCACGAATGATTACACGTCTTGCTGGAAGATTCACACCTGCTGCGAGCGTAGGGGTGGCAACCACGACTTTTAGTAGATTGTCTTTGAACGCATCTTCTACAAGAGCACGTTCCTGATTATCGAGACCAGCATGATGGAACGCCACACCTTCTGAGATCAACTTAGCAAGCGTTTTGGATTCATCTGGTGACGAAGGAGTTTTTCCTATCTTTTTAGCAATGCGCAATAAATCTTCTATTGAATCTCTAGAGAGATATTTCCGAAGTGAAGGGGCAAGTCGTTTTGCCATTGCTATGGTAGATTTTCTACTTGATACAAAAAGAAGCACTTGTCCATTTTCATCAAGGGTGTCACATACGATATCAGTCACTTCATCTTTATACTTTCGTGGAATCTGCCTTGTTGATTTTTTCTCATATCTTCCTTCTTCAAAGATATCGATTTCACCCTCAAGATAGACACCCTCACTAAGCGGTACAGGTCTCCAAGTACTCTTTACAAGTTCTGCGTCAAGCCAATCTGCAATTTCATCAGCATTTGAAATTGTTGCACTTAATGCAATAATCTGCACTTTTATCATTTGAATTAGCTTAGCAAGAACCATCTCTAGTGTGGGACCTCGAGAAGTGTCATTGATTAGATGAATCTCATCCACTATAATTATCCCGATTTCATTAATCCAATCAACCTTATGTCGAACTATTGAGTCCGCTCGTTCTGTCGTCATTACTACAATGTCAGCTTCACGTAGTTTCGTGCCTGGAGAATCATAATCCCCAACAGACATTGCTACAGTGATGCCTAATGTTTCATACTTCTTGAAGTCATCATACTTCTCCCTTGCAAGAGACTTCAGAGGAACAAGATAAAGCGCCTTACCACGACCATCAAGAATTGCTTTTAACATGCACACTTCAGCAACTAGTGTCTTTCCAGAACTAGTAGGGATGGCTAAAACGAGGTTATTGCCTTGTAATACTCCTGTTTCAAATGCACTTACCTGAGGAGGGAAAAGCTTAGTGACGCCAAGATTCTGAAGGAGACTTATCACCTTTTTATTGATGTCGAGCTCCTCTAGGCGTACCATATGATTCCCCACTTCTGATTTTGATACTGAATGGCCTATCTTTTGGCTTCCCTAATTTTCCCATCTCTGGGAGCAAAGAGAGTACCATCAGTTAGGAGCTTGTCAATCATCTCCTCTACCTTTTCCTTTGCAAGACCCATGGAAACGGCTTTCTGCACTAATACATCTCGGTCAACAGACGAAGTCCCATCGGGATCAAGATCATGAAGTGCGCTCATTATCTTGTTAACAGAACCTCTTTGATCAGCGCTCATCGAAGAAACAAGACGATCTATGTCAATCTTGCCAGTAGTTCTATCAAGTGCGACCATATGAAGTGACTCGTACATCAATCGAACTGCAGCCTGAGCATCCTCCTTTGTAACCTGGGAGCGCAAAGCCATCTTTGCACGTGCTTCTGCTAGACGTACAAGAGACTCTAGTTGTCGTGCGGTGATTGGGACCGTATCACCACCCTCAGCATTTTTTCTGAAATCAACGTAAAAGTTCTCAATCTCTTCCACAGCCTCAACAGTAAGCTGTGGAATCACATAGCGATTTGCATAGCCAATGTATTTCTTCAGAAAAATGGGTGTAACAGGAGGCATTGCTGTATCACTTTTAGGCTTCTTCGTCTGGTGCATATTGAGAATAAACTGCGCTATTTCACGGTCACTTTCTTCATTAATTGTATCAATCATAATCCAAATCAGGTCAAACCGCGATAAAATTGTGAAAGGCAAATCAGTGTTTTTGATGGGAGTTTCTGCGATGTTGTAACGGCCATAAACCGGATTTGCAGCTGCAAGGATTGATGTTCTTGCATTTAGTGTTGCAATAATTCCAGCTTTAGCAATACTGACTGTGTGCTGCTCCATAGCCTCATGAATGGCAGTTCGATCGTTAGAGTCCATCTTATCGAATTCATCAATACAAGCAATTCCCTGGTCCGATAATACCAATGCACCAGCCTCAAGCGTCATAGCACCGGATTCGGTATCATGTATGACTGCAGCAGTTAGACCCGCGGCTGTCGTTCCTTTCCCAGAGGTATAGAGACCTCGGGCAGCAAGTCCTGCTACAAATTTCAGAATCTGACTTTTTCCAGTTCCAGGGTCGCCAATAAGTAGTATATTGGATTTACCTCTTAGGCGTGTTCCATCAGGTAGTGTCTTCCCAACACCGCCAAAGAGTAATAATGCAATAGACTCTTTGATGGATAGATGTCCTTGTATTGATGGAGCAATAGATGCTACAATCCTTTCATGAACATATGGATCCTCTGAGAATTCTTGAATTTGTTTCATATCCTCTTCAGACAAATCAAGCTGTTCGTACTCCTTCTCAGATATTTCTACGCCGTTTGCTTCGATGAATACATTGAAAGTAGCAAGCTTTCCCCCTCTCCTTGAGAAATCAGGCGTTGTTTGAAGCACTCCAGTGACCTTTACAAGGTCACCTGGTCGGGATTTGTCCACGATGTCTTCTCCCTCTAGAATTATATCGACGGACCGTGGCATCTGACCGGGGGGTAGTTCATCCGGCGACTCTTGAATACGCACTTTTTGCCAATCACGAAATTGAGATTCGTGTGGAAGCAATCGCATTGGGGTTTTTTTATCACAAAGGGGGCATCGTGCAGGTTCTGTATATCTTCCCTCTTCTTGCGTCTGCGGGATTTTTTCATCACAAATTCTACACTGAAACATAGCCTGTACTAATAGTGGTTTTACTTCACTTGCCCGCATCATAATACCGCTCACATGGACTAGCTTCCCAATATGTTTGGATCGAATAGCCCGTAAAGCTATGTGATCAGTATAGTTAGTAATCCTTGCTTTAATCACAGTAGTATCAAGACTGCTTATGTAGTCTGGATCTTCTACTCTTAGAACAGAAACAAGTGCTGCATTAACAATATCAATGAACTTTTGAGGATTTTCAGCGGCGAGAGTTAAAAACACGTTGTCAAAACTAATTAGTTCTTGATAGTCAATAGGTATGGATGTTTCTTCATTAATTGACATTTGTTGGACACGTGTCCAATATGTAAGGTTACCTTGATCATCCTTATAGGTTCTAAGGAACTCCTCAAACCGTTCTTGGGATTCATCATAGCTTGACATAATCATCAGCCTCGATAGATAGCAAGGCGCGCTGTTGCATTTTTTTTTCAGACTCCTAGTTCTTCAGGGTTTGTATTTAAGGGCACTAATACACACAGCCTACTCCATTATGTTTTGGCGCCATCCAGAGAGTAACTCCGCAAGCTCCTCACATAGCCATCTCTCCTCAAGGGCCATCTGTTGCTTCTTTTCTTGAAACGCACCGGATTTCGCAACGCGTAGTATCTTCGAAAGCCTTGTTTCAACGAGAAAGGGGATTATTTTGTGAAGCTTCTCGATATCTTCATACTCACGAGGACCCATCGATGTTTTGTCACTCTGTAGACGTAGTGTTTTCCTAGCTGTGGCGGCATAGAGAAAAGGTTGGAATGATTGAAATTTATGAGGATGTTTCTCCTCTTCACGATAGAGGTTTTGGAGCCGTCGCAATGATTCATAGGCATCCTCTGGAGCAATATCGACATACTCGTTCTTGATTAGATTTTCAATAACCCAATTTGGAACGTCTGAGCGATCACCTTTCTGGAAGGGACCAAATTTTTGTCCAGTCACAGTAAACTCAGGTGTTGGTTTTAGAAAAATGCATTCTCGAACTTCATTAAGAAATAACATCTTAAATCTCTTAATTGCCTCTTTGGAATCAACAGATAATCTCATGGCTGAACACACATTTGTGAATCCCAGATGAAATAAAGACCTTGCTCTACTATTTTGAGTCATAGTGATTAAAAAGTTCAAGACAATTACTCACTAGAGTTGAACATTAAAGTCTCTGACGAACCTTTTAAGGGACCAAGAATGAATTCATGAACCATCCAGCATTACGAGTCGAAATATTGAAGAAATGGTGGGAATCCACAATGGACTTAGACCTTTGGACTGAGAAATACCGACCACCCACTCTTGGTGGTATAATAGGCCAGGAACAGATTATCAAGAGCCTAGTGATGTTTGTCGAGAATAAAGCAGTGCCTCACTGTCTCTTTACTGGTCCACCAGGAACTAGTAAGACAACAGCAGCAATGGCAATGGCAAAGGATCTGTTTGGAGATAGCTATGAACGTAACTTCATGGAACTTAATGCTAGTGATGAGAGAGGTATTGATGTTGTCAGAAATCAGATAAAGAACTTTGCAAGAATAATGCCATCAGGCAATGCGCCGTTTAAGATTCTTGTACTAGATGAAGCGGACCATCTGACTACTGATGCTCAACATGCTCTTCGAAGGACTATGGAATCTTACTCTCAATCTTGTAGAATGATTTTGATTTGCAACTATTCAAGCAGGATAATCCCGCCGATACAATCAAGATGTGCAATATTCAGATTTTCGCGATTAGATGATGATGGAATAGCTACTCGTTTGAAACATATAGCAGACCTAGAAAAAATCAAAATCCACCAAACAGGAATTGATGCAATACTCTATCTTACAGAAGGAGATATGAGAGCTGCGATTAACCTTTTACAGGCAGCATCATCAACTGGCCAACAAATCACAGACAAGATTGTTTATGCAATATCTGGTAGAGCTAGTCCTGAAACTGTGAAAACAATGATAACGGATGCTCGTGATGGTAGATACAATGATGCTTTGCAGGCTCTTAGATCATTAATCTACCATGAGGGTGTTTCTCCTGTTGATTTAGTGAAACAAATGCATAAGGAGATTCAAACACTTAATCTACCAAATCAGCTTCAAATGGACATACTAGAACAAATTGCAGAAGTCGAGTTCAGAATCGGGGAGGGTTCGAACGGAGAAATTCAGCTCACTGCTCTTTTAGCACATGTGGGATTAGGTAGTGGTAGTAATGAGTGATGAGAGCCTTCCATGGCCAGAAAAACACCGACCAAGAAATCTGGAACTCATTGTGGGTAATCCGGATGCCATTGCTTCATTAAAGGTCTGGGTGATGTCTTGGAAGAAAGGCATACCCAGTAAACATGCCGCTCTACTGATTGGACCGCCAGGTATTGGAAAGACTGCTACTGTTGGTGCGTTGTCCAATGAATTAGATATGGAACTTGTCGAATTTAATTCAAGTGATAAAAGAAACAAAGATAGTATTGAAACCCTTGTGTGGAGAGCTGCTTCACAGCAAACTCTTGATGGACGATTTAGAATAATTCTCTTAGATGAAGTAGATGGTCTCTCTGGTACGAGTGATAGAGGCGGTGTTGGTGCGATTGTAAAAGTGATTCAAGAATCAGTCCATCCAATCGTGATGACTGCAAATGACCCAAATAGTCCACGACTTAAGGACTTGTATAAAATATCGCAAGTATTTTCCTTTGAGCAAATTGCTAATGAAAACATAACTACCGTGCTTCTCCGAATAGCAAAACAAAACAAAGCTAAAGTTTCACAAGAAATAATCAATCAGATTGCAGAAAACTCAGGTGGGGACCTTCGAGCTGCTATCTCAGACCTCGAGTCCTATGTAAAAAGGGGTACAATAGATACATCTACCGAAGCCGCAATTAGAGATGTTCGACGTGGAACTGAAGAAACACTTCGAAGAGTGTTCATGACAACAGATGCAGAAACTGCGCGAAGAATATTATCCGAATCTGAGCTTGACCATGATGAGTTAGTATTGTGGTTAGAAGAGAATCTACACCTGCATCTACTCTCTCAGAAGGAATTGAGTGATGGTTTCGATGGACTTTCACTTGCAGATTTAGCTTTGGGGAGAATTATGAGAGACCAGAATTGGAAACTACTCTCATATGTCTATGATTTTCTTGCAACTGGTGTTGCTGGGAGCAGAAACATAACTCCATATCGAAAGGTCAGCTATTCTCAACCTACATGGCCACTTCTAATTTGGCAGGGAAATAGATCAAAAGACAAACGGTCAGACGTTTTATCAGGTTTGTCGAAATTAACAGGAGTTTCAAAATCAAGAGTGATGAGAACTCATTATGACACTATCACTGAAATAATTGGATTAAAGCCAAAAAGTATCACGGATTATGCGAATTGGTTGAGTGTTGATAAGACATCATTGAAGAAGAGAAGTGGTCAGTAAGACCGAATAGTGTTATACTAGATCGTCTAAGAAATTCACGTCGAGTATTAAGATAATTCTGAATTCTTCGTAGTGCATACTTACTAGTAATAAATCGGAAAGGTACAATAGTTTCCATGAGTACAAGGTTTTCTGGTGGTGCAGGTTCTATTCCACCTCGAACAGTTTTCTTGCTTCCATTAAGGATTTCAAGAATTGTTTCAGGTTTTATCTTCCCCAAACCGATTGCAGTCAATAATGTCACAACTTTTCGCACAAACTTCCATAGGAAACTGGTTCCATAGATATCTAAAAATTTTAAATTAGGGACCTCACTAAAAGCCACATTCAATACTGTGGTAACAGTATTTCTGCGTTCATCAGGTTTTGAAAGGAAGTTAAAATCATTTGATCCTACAACCAGAGAGATTGCTTCTCTAATGTAGTTCTGATTGATATTGTTCCAAGATTCGTCTAGGAAATACCGGTAGTGGCGCATTAAAGCACCAGAACGCGGTCTAAATCCCTCAGGAGCCTGCACTCGTGCCCAAAGTACAATATCTTCAGGGAGATGCTTATTGATACCATCGATGGAGAAACGCTTGTCAGTAGTAATCATCACCAATTGCCCTAGACTGTGAACTCCTCTATCAGTTCGCCCGGATAATTGAATTGTATGCGAAGAGTGGGTTTCTCCACTCCATTTCGAAACAGCTTTGATAAGCTCTCCTTGGACTGTTTTTAGCCCAGGTTGTATCTGAGATCCGTAATAGCGGTCTCCAAGATAGAACAGACGCGCCAAATAGTCTGTCATCTATTAAGACTCCTTCATGATTCCCAGAGATCGAAGAAGCTCCGGAGTGAGCGTGCTCTCAAGTCCTCAATCTTATAGCGATATATCTTAATTCGACCAAATCTCTTCTCTTCGATTAGTCCGGAGCTCAAAAGCACTTCAAGGTGTGACTTTGTTGAGCTGTGATTAAGATCTACTCTCCTACAAAGCTCTGAGATGTTCAATTCATTAGATTCTGCAAGTTCTCTAAGTATCTTGATTCTTCCTCTAGATGAAAAAAGATCTTCAATTGCAATTTTCGGAGAGCTGTCTGTTTTCACTAAAATTTCACAACTCCTTTGAATCTAGAAGATGAGCTATAAAGTGTTCTAACATCTCTGCAGGAACATCAGAAAGCCCAATGAGTGTTGTCTGACCTCTCTGGCCACTTCCTGATCGTTTCGTATCGATTATTCCATGAGCGTTAAGATCTTGAACCCATTCCCAAATCTGGGTGTGCGCTCTTGGCTCTTTTCTATATTCCTCACATGCTGAGTGATACATCTCTTCAACCTCACCTATGGTAACATAATCACTACGCGTTTCTTTCAACTGACGAGCTGTGGCTAGAAGAAACAGTTTGTGTTGAGGAGTGAGCGTGCTGAATATTTCCTTTCGTAATTCAGGATGTGTGTCTGCTTTTGCTTGACGAGCGAAATCTGGAACTACTGTACTCACTTGACTACTATCAGCTTGTTTTCCTGCTCTCCATAGAAGCTCGATAGCATATCGTGCATCACCTCTTTCTGATGCAATATCTGAGATAACATGGAGAGTCTCATCCATAACGGCATTCTTTTCAAAAGCCATGTCAACACGGTTTTTGAGAATATCATATAGAGCGTTTCTACCGTACTTGGAAAACCGTAAGATATTCCGTTGGAGGGTACTCAGTGTACTTGAATCAACAGCATCTTCATCAAATGGTATCCTACGCCCTATTGCGATTATTGAAACACGTTGTTTTGCATTTAATCTGTCATCTGTGAGTCTTGTTAAATCGTATAGAATATCAGCACCTCTTTGCCGGATGAAATAATCAAGTTCATCAAGAATGAGCAAAAGGTATCGATCTTCTTCATCGAGAACTTCAACCAACATTTGAAGTAATTCTTCAGGAGAATGACCGCGCCGGGGAAATTCTGGTTTGAATTCACGGAGCGCACGTAGAAAAACAAGATAGGCTGTCTTATTGACACGGCAATTGATGTGTATATTGTGAAGATTAATCTCTCGTCGTTCCGCGGCTTGGACCATTTGTTCAGCGAATCTTTTAGCAACTGCAGTCTTTCCGGTTCCGACTGGACCTTCAATGATGAATTTGTGGCTGGTTCTACCTGGCGAACGAATTAGAGTCGTGAAGTTTTGAGCCAGCGTTCTGAGTTCAGATTGACGATGTGGTAGGCTCTCGGGTACATAATCAATTGATAGAAATTGCTCAGACTTGAAAACACTTCGTCTGCTCAATTCGTCTTCAACATAATCATGAACCATGGCAGTCCAAAAACAACTCTATTATAGCGTCCTTAAAAGCATTTGCGGACTGTACGATTAAAAGTACATTATGAGGGGAGGTTTCCGAAAGTATTAGCGAGCTCCTAACTCAAGATCCATATCATTGTCATTGCTGACTCATCGGGGTCATGGCAATCATCACTCGCTGATTGAACTATGTCTACTTTGCCGATAAACTTGACGAAATTTAAAAAATGGTGCGATCGCCGGGATTCGAACCCGGGTCGCAGGCTTGGGAAGCCTGCATCATAACCCCTAGACAACGATCGCAATTCCAGAGCACGGTTGTTTCTTGTTGCGATTTAAGATTATTGATATTTAAGCCCTAGAAAAAGGTCAGTGAGAGATTTCGGTTTTAACCAAGCTAGACCACGGTCACCATGGAACTCGTCCAAGCCATAGTTGATAAAAGATCATCGGTAAGAAAACACTTGAGAAGCCCCTAAGAGTATGCTTATCTTGAATATTAGAGGACCGCGATAGTGAGAGATTTAATCATGGTATCCGAGAGTGCGAAAACTCATTTCTGGCAGGGAAACCAAGCCTGTGCTGAAGCTGCAATTGCAGCTGGTTGTAGATTTTTCGCGGGTTATCCAATAACTCCCGCCTCAGAGATTGCAGAAATAATGTCTCTAAAACTGCCCAAGATTGGTGGTATCTATATCCAGATGGAAGATGAGATAGCTGCAATATCTGCTATTATTGGAGCGGCGTGGGGAGGAGCATTATCTATGACTGCAACTTCCGGACCTGGTTTTAGTCTGATGCAAGAAAACATTGGGTATGCGGTAATGACTGAAACACCGTGCGTGATTGTTGATGTTCAGAGAGGAGGACCAAGCACTGGACAAGCAACAAAGGCAGCCCAAGGGGATTTGATGCAGGCTAGATGGGGTACCCATGGAGACCATGAGATGATTGTACTTGCACCTAGTTCTTCTCAAGAAACATACGAGCTCACAATTAGAGCGTTTGAACTTTCAGAAAGGTTGCGACACCCAGTCATTATACTCTCAGATGAGATAGTAGCGCATTCACGGGAGAAAGTAATTATTGAAACTAGTTCGAAAGTGCAACGCAGATTCGCAAGTTTGAATGAGCCACACTTCGGTGGTGTCGACTCAAACAATCGAGCGATAATGCCTAAATTCGGTGATGGACATAATTTATTGGTAACAGGATCAACGCATGATGACACTGGTTTTAGAAGGACATCAGATTCTGAAACGCATGACAAACTTATTCGAAGAATCACCTCGAAGATTCTAAACGCACGAAGTCTACTTGATGACTATATTATATCTGGACCAGAAACTGCAGAATGGGGTATCATTTCCTTTGGTTCCACATCGAGATCCGTTGATGAATTGATGATAACTGAGGCAAATGTGAAATCTTTGCGACTTCGAACACTATGGCCCTTTCCGGACGATGTTGTAAGAAAATTCGGTAATCAAGTGGAAAAAATTCTAGTTCCAGAATTGAATCTTGGGCAATTATCAAGAGAGGTATTACGCGTGGTGAAGGACTCAGTTGTTGTGGTACCACTGAATAAAATAGGTGGCGGTCGAATGATTGAACCTAATGAGCTGGTTGAAGCAATGGAACAATCATAGGTAATTGGAAAAGTAACAGAATCTATATTGTAAAGAGATATTGGTGTGACATCAGTTTCAATAGTAATTGTGATATTTGTTCTCATCCAGATTGATACATTTATCAAATTGAGAGCAGGAACATAATAAGGAACTGAAACTTTCAAGCATAATAAATGAAATCCAGGATATATCCACTGCGGTAAGTCTATTGTTAGCATTTGAGTCAAGTTAGTGCTTTCTAAGGTGCCGAAAGGAGTGGTTTCGTTACCGTAGTATAAGTTTACTGTAGCCAATTCAACTGTGGAATTAATCAATTCAATAGCTTCAAGATTCAGTTGAATGCTTTCAGCATAATAAGCAGATATTACGGATATATTAAAACTAACTTTTCCAAGAATAATAAGTTCGAATGAAGAAGTGTTGTTTGAAAAAGCATAGTAGTCGCCCTTGATGTGAGGATGAATTGTATGAGGACCTATGGATAGATTATTCCAAGCAGTAAACACCAATGTATTACTGCAATCGGGCAACACATCTGTTGAAACATTAATTTCTCTATAATCATCTATGAATTCGATGAGTATATCTTCACCCCAGTTGAATTCCTCGTCGATTATGAAATCAATGGTTGTTGTGTTCCCATGTACAACCGACCAATTGTTTTGGATTGGACAGAAGGAGAGTGTGTTTCTGATAACCTCGATTGGTATAGATATGTTAGCTGTCTGGTAAGCTGGATTGATAGCTGTTATATTGATTAAATGGAATCCTGAGGCTGTTTGAAATGGAATTGTAGTCTTATATTCACCATTACCAAGATTTGTTAATTCGCCACTTCCAAAGCTTGTATTCCAATAAAGTATACTATCGTCAATTCCGGTTTGATCTGTAGCTTCATGTTTGACAAATATGTCTGCATACTCAAAATGACTTCCATCAGGAGATTGGCACGGAATTGATTCCGGTGCAGTGAGAAGAGTGAGACTAGAGGCGGCGGGGACAACATTAACATGCAATGTTTTAGTAAAACTGAGAAAATCAGCATTCCCATATCCAGTGATAATCAAGTCATAGATTCCGGGAAGAACCATTGAGCTGTTCCAGTCTAGACTGAATGTCCCATCGGGGTTTGTAGAGATATTACTGTTAACAATAGTGGCTGAACTGGGATCTTTGACATGGAGATTAATAGATTCACTACTATAGGGGATGTTGTCATCATATACAGATACAACTTTTAGACTGAACGTGGTATTCGTTCCGGTTTGCACAATTAATGAAGATAATGGGATTACTGTAAGGTGACCTCTGGTGATACTTACCTCAATACTATCCTCTGCACCCTGAGATACTGTATCAAATATTTCAACGTTAAATAGCACAAAAGCAAAAGAACTATTCTCTCCCGGATTAACGTGTTCTGGAAAGATTGTGTATGAGGAGTTTACTATACGTGCATTTGGCAGAGGAGGAATGAAATACTCATCTGCAAAGGCGGGCCCTAAATCAGTAACAACAGCAAAGGAAACATAGCACCATCCTTCAGGACTAAAGTCAGCAATTAATCTGGCAGCCATTTCAATAGTTTCACCGACCTCATAGACCATTTTATCGGTTTCAAAATACTGAAAGTCAAAATAGAATGCTGTGGCTGGTAGCGTCAATCCGAACACAATTAATAGAGAGATGGAAATTACTGCGAGGCCTCTTTTTCGCACTTTTTAGCACCAAAAGAAAGTCTATACAATGCCTAAAAAAGAGCACATGGAAGTAACGACAGGTTTAATTCGTCACTGGACCAGCCTTGAGTCTAACCCTCTGAAATATTGGAGAATACTCTCATGGTTATCAGGTTTAAGAATACAATCATCGATGCTGTTGAAGATGCTGAAACAAGGAGATTAAAAATACTGAAGATATCATCAAAAGCTGAGGGAGTTAGTCTCACACTTGAACTACCGGAAGCACTCTGTGGTTCATTAACGGTGGGTGATAATATCGGTATTATAATTGATTCAAAGCCCATACCAGCAGGGGAATCATCCAAGCTCTATGTCGAAGGCAATGTATTCAAGAGAACGAATAAAGAGGGTCTAGAAGTTGTTGGATCTATTGGTGGTTTGCGATTAGTAGTGACCCTTGCAAAGGCAACACCTAGTCAAAGCAGTACTTTTGACTCAGACAAATTCTATATGACAATCAAATGATTTAGCTCTCACTGAACATTTGATTACTTTCGGGCATCTCTTTCTGACCGAGCCGTCCAAATTCTCGTAATAAATGATTATGTTCACTCCAATGGATTTCTAACCAGTACAAGTGTATTAACTATAGATGAAACCCAGTTATGAGAGGATGTATACACTTCTTACTGGGTGTGGTTTTTGACTGATGGAACATATGAATCTCGTTCAATATCGTCATTGAAATGTCCAGATTGTAGCGGTTTTTTGATTACTAGTCGAGGACATATAGTATGTGCAGAGTGCGGTTTGGTCATCTCTAGGGAGTATGTCTTCCCTACATACCAGATGGGCGAAGAACGCTATGGTGATACTCCCGAAGCTAGTGTGTATGTATCATTAGGAAACAGAATGCATATTGTTGATGGTCTTGGAAGCTATATAGGATTTCACAAGGACAAATACTTTCAAGATGCACATGGCCAAGCATTAACTGCACGCACACAGAAGAAATTCAAAAGACTCAAGATAATATATAGCACACGAATCAGAATTGGAAAGAATGAGGCGAAATATCGAGCTCTCAGAACTCTTAATCACGTGTCTAAGTTATTGATGTTAAATGAGCAAGTACGAGACCGTACAGCATACCTCTACAAAAAGGTAACTTCAGAAACTGCAGGAAGTGTGGGAAATAATATTCTACTCATTGCAGTATGTCTTCTCATGGCCGTGAGAGAGTTCAAGGACGGAGCGCCCATAACACTAGATGAGATAGCGGATGTCTTTGAGAAATGTGGACACCGTGTTAATGTTAGAGCAATGGTACGAGAGGCCCTTCGACTCAAGTCACTGACAGGTTACGCCCCAGAAATTCGTAAGCCGAAAGACTATGTTCCGCGAGTGCTTTCAATGTTAATGAATAATGCACGAGTATCTAGCAAGATAAAGTCCCGTGGGTGGGATCTCAAATCGTATGAGAATGCGCTCAGAGAGAAAATATCGACAGTTCTAGAAATGATACCATCTTCAAAACGTGGAGGTCGTAATCCATTCATATTCACGGTTTCAGTAGCTTATGCAAGTGATCGTTTAATTGCTGCGGAATATGGAAAAAGCCCTGTCTTGACTCAGAAATTGACATCAACAGCGACTGAGGTGGCGGAGTATAGCATCAGAGACCATTTTGGGATGATGAAGAAGATTATCGAGCTCTCTGGTGAGGTTGTACAGTGACTTGCTATTACAGGTTAATATTGTATTATTTGTAAAGACATCTGTCAATAGGGGATATTTCGAATGAAACCGGAAGTGACTATCATCCATTGTCCAGTGGATAGATGTGAAGATTGTTGCGAAAGAACTAGTTCAATATGCCAGAAGCTCCATGTATTGGTAGAAGCATGTGATAGGCCCATTGTTCTTACTGAAAAAGAACGTGGACTACTGCATTTTTGGTTTCCGGAATTTCCTTCATTAGACGATGCTCCGTGGTACTCAGAGAGATGGGAATCAGTATTCATTGGAGCTAATAATGTTCTTTTTCATGAGCTTGATGAGCTCGTTGATGTTTATTGTGTTGGACCCTATTTGTGTTTCTTCATGAACCAAGGCGAAAATCGTCAAGTTAGATACATGTGTATACCTATAGTAAGAACCTCCCTAGAGCTTTCATTATTGAATGACCTTGCCAGTGAGTTCAAGAGTTTTATGAGTCCTATCTCGGGGAGTAGAGAACAGGCAACAAGACAACAGGATAGAGTGATGAGAGAGATCTCGGATTATATCCAGCAACATATTCCAGAAATCAATGAAAATACAAGAACAAGACTCTCTCAAATAGCTGCTCATTCAACAAGCATCTTAGGTCCTCTAATCCCGATTCTTTTGGATGAATTAACGGAGGAGGTATATTTTGATGGAGCAGATACTGAAGTGTATTTTGATCACCAAAAATTCGGTAGATGCATCACATCGATTACTTACCGCGCAGAAGAAATTCCACGGATTATTACATTCATTAGAGCTGAGAGCAATCTGCATCTTGATAGAGGAAATCCATCTCTTAAAATGGAATTAAATCTATTAGGCATAATTCTACGTTTATCAGCTAGCGTGCCACCTCTAAGTACAGAGGGCTTGTATCTTGAAATTCGTCGTGCTCGTAAAGAGCCATTCTCGATAAAGAGCCTCATAGAGAATAATACTATTACGCCTGAAGCTGCGGCAATATTGATATTAGCCATTGTAAGTAGACTCAACATTACTATCACTGGGGGACCAGGAACAGGAAAAACAACGCTTCTAAATGCACTTGACATGATTACACCTCAGTGGTGGAGGAAAATCTACATAGAAGATGCAATTGAGAGTAGGTCGTTGGCAAATCAACATCAAGTCAGACTACAGGTCAATCCTGTTGATGATTATCATAAAATACTGAACAAAAGTGAGGAGATTGTTAAATGTCTCCACCGGTCACCGGACTACCTGATTCTTGGTGAAATTCAGACCGCTGAACATAGCCAAGCTTTATTCCAAGCAATTGCAGCAGGACTACGCTCGATACAGACTTGTCATAGTGATTCAGCTTCTAGTCTGATATCAAGATGGAACATTGGGCATGAGATTGAAAGATCCAACCTTGGAATGATGGATCTTATTATCACCTTAGAAAGACCAAAACCTGGGGAGTCACTACGTTATGTCAAGGAGATTGTTGAGATTCGGAAAGGTATGAAAGATGGATTGTTGGAATTCCTTGGCACTAATGTTTTGTATGATGTTACAAATCCAAATATAATACATTGGGCACAAGATGGCATATTTCAGATTCTTGCGAGAAGTCTTGATATAGAAAACCACCAGAGCGTTATCGATACATTAATAGAAACGGTTCGAAATTGTAGTGACGCGACAGATTTTGAAAGACTTGGTGAGAGAATGTGGTCATATGGGCATCCAATGAAATTTGTTGGCGTTTCTCCTAGGTAAATCGATTGAAAAGATGCAACAATTCGTGGATTTCTGATTTCTATTTCTTTTAGGACCTTAAAAGAGCCGAAGATGATGTAAACTTAGGGTGCATCTCAATGGATAATCAAAATCTAATTGACAATGAACAGGGCGGCCCGCTGGTTGAGGAAAGCCTTCTTCTAGGTCTTGCTGTAGTGACTGTGTCGATAGTCATTGCAGTTATCCTCCAAGCTACCGGATGGGCACAGGATGTTATCACGGGGCTATTGCAGTTACTACAGGATAGTTGGAATAATCTTACTCAGCTATTCAGCATGCCCTAGATGTTCCCATATTGATTTCCTGAATTTCATATCAATCGTAGAGAAGATGGGGAAAGGCTTATTTGTGGACCAAATGAGGATGCTTCTCACGCTCCGGGCTGGCATACTTAAGCTCCGGTAGTCTGTTGAAGTATCAAACTCCAATAGTACCGAATGTAGTCCGGCCCAGCATGGGGGATTCTCGATCCCCCGACCCGGGTTCGAATCCCGGCCGGAGCACCACTCTTATTATTTATCTAGTAAGATATCGCTGTCTTAGCACTGGGATTGTAATAGTAACAAGGGAAACCATTATACTAAATGCAAATCCTCCAATACCAATGCCTTGGGATGCCAGCACATCTACTAATAGAATAGTAATCTCGATAGAACCGGAGGAATAGGATAAGCCAGACCCGCTCTTTATCTCATAGTGTAATGAATAATTGCCCTCTTTTGAAGGGACAGGAAGATGAAGTATTAGAACTCCTCCTTGTTGTGATTGAACTCGAACTTCATAGGAAAGCCAGACGAAGTTAATTTGTATCCCCGCCAGCAGAGATCCGTTCAGACATTGAACCTTGAGATGTACTGTGACCTCTTGAAGTGGTGGGAAAACCTCAAACTGATGTAACTCTAAATAAACTGGAATAAGGCGACTGACTGTAAGCTGATAGTCATACTTAGCTGAAGTTTCGAATAGAGTATTATTGCCTGCATAAACAATAGAAACATTATACAAACCTTCTGAGTTTGGTGCGATAATCTTCAAGGTAACTATTCCATCATTGTCAGTTGTTTTGGATAATATAACAAGACTATTGATTAGGATTTGGAGGCGACGATAAGAGCAGTTTCCATTCCAGTCTGTTAACCTGATAGTAAAAATAAGCTCTTGACCAAGAGAGGCGTAATGAACAACGTTACTTTCTTGCAATATTAATACTGGTCTGGACCAAACTAGCAAAGAAAAGTAATAGGTATCATTCGTGATGAATGGGCTTTCCACCTTCGTTTGTAGATAATGTATGCCAGGAGGATCTGAAAATGGAAATAGTATTTCTAAAGCCGGAGGGTTGTAGAGAACTTGTAGGGTCGTGTTAAATCCATCTGTATTGTCTGAAAGTTTGATGAAGGTTCCTTCAAATGGCCGACCAAAATAATCGTTGACTACTATTGTAATCAGTGCGACACTTCCAATTACGGGAATTGCAGGAATCTCAATATCTAGGAAAGCAGGACTCATAATTTTCAATTCAAAATTAATGAATGAACTCGTATAACGCTCAGTTCCATTGTATGTTAAATGAAAGGTATGCAATCCCGGCTTGAATCTAGTGTCTACATTTAGATAAATTGTAGCATTGCCCAAAGCATTCGTCATAAGCGTATCAAAAAGGTCATCATCAACATAGATACCAACTTCCGTAGAAATGCCACCATCAGATCCTGACAGGTTAATATCAATGGTAAGATTATCACCAAGTAGAACCTCATCTGGATGATTCTCGACATTAATTGAGGTTACTACTTGCTGTAGGTCTATTGTGAATGATTCTTCGGCACTTGTATAGAAATTGACAAAGTCCTCTTGGTGTATGACTCGAATAGTATTCTCTCCCAAATTAGCCCATGAAGTATTACACTGGATTGAGAATAGTGCTATCCCTGATGAATTTGTGATAGAAGATGCTAGTTGAATATTCCCGCTCATTACAATAAGCATCGCGCCAGATATTGGTGTGTTTGCGTCATCAAATAAAGAAGCTGTTAAACAGAAAGAATCGCCAGGTGCAAAAGGGCCAATCTCGTGTTCGATAGTTATCTGCGTAGAAGATACAATATTCAATATTACCCACTGAGTCGACGGAGAAAGAAATAGTGATTCATTACCTCGGAATGTGGCATTGATAAGCGTCGGTCCCAATGGAAACCCCAGAGGGATAACCCAATTGATTGATGCTATACCAGAAGCATTAGTTGCATCGATATCTAGTAGTATATTATGAGTCTGATCGTAAAATTCAATTGACTGATTAGGAACAGGATCGCCAAAAGTCCCATTTTGTAAAAGATGAACAGTGATTGTAACATTTTCTCCACGTAGTACAACAATTTCTCCTTCAGCACTGACTGGATTACTTGCCAAAGCAAGCAACAATAGAATTAGAGCTCCAGCCAAAATTAGGGTACTATAGATACAATCCGACTTCAGAAGAATACCTCCTTTGATTTAGAGCCATACTCAAACGAAATAGTTCGTACTAGAGTGCTTCTAACTATAGTAATTCTATACAATGCTGAATTGATTGTCAAGATTCATCCACCAATACTGAGCTGAATTTTAAGATGCATACACGCCTATCTTGAGTAGGTTTGTATGTTTTTAATCTCCTATTGATTACCCAGTAATTGAGTTCGTTATTGAGGGGAGTTCTTATGTTAAACACTGACACAATGGTTCGGTTCTAGTGAAACGATTCTCGTGAAAAGAACTACAAGTCGAGGGATTATTGATTCATGCCATTCAAATTGCCCTTCAAAAGAGAAGCAACAAGTAGTACTACACGAGAAGGCTTTAGAGGATTGGTTTGGTTACGCAGAATTTGGTTTATTGGAACTGGAACAGCAATTCTGTATTTTCTTACGGTCTATGTATTACCACTCGTTAAGGTGATTAGCACACCTATTATTCCCTTCAAGACTGTTTTTGAGAGTGTAGTCTGTTTGGGTCCAATTATAAGTGGAATAGCTCTTAGTAAGCGCCAGATGGTTCAGAGAACTCTCGCAATATCGACAGAGAAAGAGATTCTCATAGTAAATGTCGAAGAGCACATGACTGGAGTGTGCTGTTTAGAGATAGTTTCTGTATCAAGTTCAGTCTTTTTGGATGAAAATGGACGACCAAAATATAATGGTTCCATGTTGCTTGCAATTCGTGCGGGAATGAACAAATCTGTTAGTATGGCATTTGAAGCAGGATTGTCAAGGGGCAATCCATTTCTCAGAATTTTCATCACTGTAACAAGTTTCGATATAGATACTATTCGAGAGATTCTTAGGAGAGAAGCTACAAGGGTTGAAGCTATTCTTCTAGCATCATTAAATTCAGTAGAACTTCGAGTGCTCGAAGACAATGATCTTCGAGATGCAGTATGTTCATTTACAAATGAATTCGAGTATGAAGAAGAGGAATTATCAAAAGCGCACATTAATGGTATATCATTGTTGCTTCTGAAAGGAAGTCCTCAAGTCAAGCCCACAATTGATTCGTCTCAAATAGGAACGTTTCTTTCTACAATATTGAAACAAAACTACTCCACCAGTATAACCTGTGTCTTTTCAGCTTCTAAACCAGGTAAGGAGAAGCAAAAGCTTGAAGGCAAGTGGAAAACAATACAATCAAAGGAAAAACGAAAAGAAGAATCGTTGAAAGATCATGCAGAAAAAAAGAAACTCATCACAGAGTATGAAGAAATTCAAGACAATGTAGGATGGTTCGATTCTTCGGTATATTTTGTTGTTAAATCAGATTCGTTAGGTGATAATAGTATCTCTCAAGAGGGATTGAGCGGACTTATCCAATCTATTTGGGGTGGAGATAATAAAATCAAGCTTATTCCTCAGAAAATATCACAAAGAACATTTCTTAAGCTTCTAACAAGAAACCATCTGAAGAAACAAAGACTACATGTAAGCAAACTCGTGTCGTTTGTAAATACTCCAATCAGAAAACTCCCAATTATTGGTCATGATCTTGCTCCAGTGTTTCAAATTCCATCACGCGAGTCTCTGAGTGATGAAATTGAAATAGGAGATACTATTTTTGAAGGTCGTCGTTTCTCGAAAGCTGGTCTGAAGATAGAATGGCTAAGAGAACATATTGCCGTGTTAGGTGCCACTGGAACAGGAAAAACAACTCTTGTAAAACATCTAATTTCTCAAATTAGTAAGAAGACTGACATACCATGGTGGATATTTGATATTAAAGGAACTGAGTATTCAGGCCTTGCTGGGACGGTGGATGATGAAGTAGTGGTTCTTAAACCTGGTCTTGATAAGTCATTTATCATAAACTTGATGGATCCAGATATTGGAAATGATCAGAGCTGTGCATACTCAACTTTTGTCATGCTGAGAGAGCTTCTCAAGGAGAAAGGTGAATCATCAGAGCTCTCACCAGCTATGGAGAAACTACTAAGAGAATCAATACTGATGTTAGCAGAATCACTAGATGAAGATAACTCCATTCAATCACTGGTTAATATGGTAACACAAGTGGCTACTGATGATAGAGCAGGCAAGATGACAAGTGATGCTCTCCTTAATCGACTTCAGATTCTCTGCCGAGAGCCTTTAGGTGAAATTCTCCGCGGTGGTTCAGATGCGATTAAAATCTCAAATCTACTAGATAAACGTGTGATTCTAGATCTTAGCCATGTGGCTAGAGTCGGGGGTATGGAGTCAGCGCGTCTATTGTATAATCTAACAGCCAAACGAATCTTTGATAGCGCTATGAAGAGAGGCATTGTCCCTGGACTGCATCATGTTGTGGTTCTTGAAGAAGCAAGCAATCTTGTACCTGAGAGCTATTCAAGACAATCATCAGCTGATGTGACAACAGGAGAATCTATGGTGTTATTGCAACGCGCGACCGGCCAAGGTGTCATTGTAGTATCAACCAGACCAAACATATCATCAAATATCTTAGCTAATACAGCCACAAAGATTGTATTCCGATTACCCTATGATAGTCAAATAGGTAGTAAGTTTCTTTCACTAACACCGGATCAGGAAGTCTATCTGAGAAGTATGAAACGTGGACGAGCTTTAGTAGCAGTTCCTGATACTGAAACTTTTGAAATTGCTACTAAACCATTTATTGACAAATATCCGGAGGTTGCAGATAGTGAATCAAGTCTGGAACAAAAGGGAAATGACTTGGAACTTATACAAAGTAAAGTTCCTGATGAAAGAAAAATATCCAAACCACTAGACAAGCCAACTCAGGATACTCTTGAAGCCGAGGCGCAGACAGTTGTTTTTGATAGGGTTGGACGATTGGGTAGTCACATTGTTGCATTCTTAGCCTCGGAAGGTATGGCTACCGAGCAACGAATTCGCAATCTTGTATCATCTCTTGATTCATCAGCAATGGAGGATGATGTTTCTGAGGTGATTAGAGAACTTGTTACGTTGGGAACCATTGATCGGGAGTCACTATCACTTGTTTCAGGAGGTTTTGTATATACATTACCAGGACAGGGTTTAGATGCTATTCGCAATGTGATTATTGAGTACGTGTCTACAAAGCTAGACATTGAACTGAGCAACTCTATGACGCGTGATTCTCAAACTGATTTTCCAGATATTATTATTGAAGACAAAGCAGTGGTCATCATACCTGAACATCTTAGAGCATCATCCATGAATACAATCTTAGGCAAAATCCAACATCATATGGGAATTCTTCGAAATGGCATAAGTGAATTGTTCGTTGTAGTGAGAGGAAGTGTTGCGGCAGCCAAGCTTCGAGAAATTCTTGATAATGATGAAGTGTACAATGCAGTAAACGTTGTATCCGCCTTTCCAAGCTCTCTTGATTCCATGATAGAGAGCCTAGCCCAATCGGTTTACATCAACGACTCAAATGATAAACCTCAAGTTGTAGAAGACACAGAAGATGTAGACTTAATTGAAGCAATACATGAGATTGGACCAGCCACTAGTAGAGCCATTCAAATCCGCTTATGGTTTGGGCTGATTCAAGATTTTGTTGATTTGTCAAACGGGCAAGTTAGATGGGAGGTGCTTCTTGACTTTATTGAAACCACAGCTCTTCAGTCTCTGAAAGGGAGATCTGCACCCTTAACTGCTGATGAAGGAAAACGTGCGCTTACTGAGTTACTTGCTGATGAAGTCCTGATTGCATTGCGTACTAATGCTGAAAGTAATCTCATCGATGTTG
This sequence comes from Candidatus Thorarchaeota archaeon, assembly GCA_016839275.1. Classification (GTDB taxonomy): domain Archaea; phylum Asgardarchaeota; class Thorarchaeia; order Thorarchaeales; family Thorarchaeaceae; genus SMTZ1-45. The sequence goes on along the minus strand of JAEOUM010000117.1, from coordinate 30,118 downwards.
AACAAGGTCTATGGATAATTAATTCTTCAATTTTGCAGAAATTAAAAGAAAAGGCTACAGGTATTATCGAAACCGAGCTCAAAAAACATCGTCTAGAAGTTTCTCGGGATCATGGGTATTATGATCTGTGTGCAGGCAATACATCATACGTAATCTTTCCAAATCAACAGCAATTGAGTACTCTATTGAATCTTCATAGTAATTTGGCTTGCAGAACGTGTAAGTCAATCCAAGTTGTGTGTGTTCTAACTGCGTCTGAATATCTTGAAGATACCGTAGTAACACCAGGAAATCTGATAATTAGGACAATGGATGATAATATTTCGACCTTAGTCGTCTAGGAAAAATGTATTCGTGTGCAGATTGTAGGCTTTTCTTTTATCAAATCAGTTAATCGCCCCGGAACTGTTAGATTAAAAATTGCTATGTCTACATTCTGGTTTGATAATTCAAGAAGCTCGCTGATTTTCTTAGTCATACCTCCGGTAACATCAGTATCAGAGGAAGGCCCTGTGTGTGTTAGTACTTGGTTGATATTTGCACGATTGATAAGAGGAATGTATCTTGCGTTGGGATTAGTTTGTGGATTCTCTTCAAGGACTCCATCTACATTAGTACCAATGAGAACAGCTTTTGCAGCAAGCTTTTCTGCAAGATGCACAGCAATTGTGTCTCCACTCAAAATAGATGCAGCCTTTGTTCTATCAAAACAAACATCACCATGGATTATTACAGCAGTCCCTGTTTCTAGTGTCTTTTTGATAATACCAAGAGGAAATTCATCTATGAAACTATCTTGTAATGTAACAAAGGTAAATGGAGAGAATACAACACTGGGGATTCCTTGGTGATTCATCTCACTTTCAACTCTTGAAGCCAAAAGTGACATATTATGACGGATGTCAGGTATTCCAGCTAGTAGTTCTTCTGGGGAGGAGTTAGGAGTCCCAAATCCATGTTTGTGTGCAGCTTGATGACCATGAGCTCCACCACCTAAAACTACTATAAGCGGGCTATTACACACTGTTAACTCTTCAGCAATCCGACTGAGGTGTTCATCGTTAACACGTGGCGGGGATGAGCCTTTGAATGTTATAACAGATCCACCGAGTTTGATAATTATAGGACTATCCAACTGTGGCACGCTTATTCAATCATTACTATCACACTTATGGACATTGCCTTTCTGGTTAGTACGTTTCATTCACAAGACAAGCTTTTTATCCGATTCACTTTCCGTAGCCTTGGACACCTCAAAAGGCTGAGAGTGATTTCTACATGACTCAAAGAGCAAGAATACGATTGTCGAGCACGAGTACAGAACATCTAGATGGAGTCTGTAATCAAATTAGAAGAATTACTCGGAAGACAGGTGTCAGAATGGCAGGTCCAATACCATTACCTACTCGTAAGATGGTAATACCCACAAGAAAGACTCCCTGCGGCCAAGGGTCTGAGTCTTGGGATAAGTGGGAAATGAGAGTTCATAAACGACTCATCGATATTGATGCTGACGAAAGAGCTATTCGTCAAATTATGCGTGTTCGAATTCCTGATTCAGTTTATATCGAGATTGAATTAACAGGGTAAATTAGTGCGATTATATCCTGATACAAACCCTTTTTGCACGATTTTACAATGATTATGTGTTCTGCCTTAGAGGAATCTTGGCTATGTGCGGCATAATAGGTGTTGTTCAGAAACGTGGTGATGTAGCGCCTTTCTTACATCAAGCCCTGAAACGACTTGAGTACCGGGGTTATGATTCTGTTGGAGTAACAACCATATCTGAAGGAAAACTCTACATGAAGAAAGAGAAAGGAAAAATCGAAGAAGTTCATAGAAAACTCAACCTTGATGATATGCCAGGATCAATAGGAATTGGTCATACACGGTGGGCTACACATGGAATACCGTCCATGCTTAATTCGCATCCTCATTTCGATTGTAACAATGAGATTTCTGTTGTCCATAACGGGGTAATTGATAATTTTTTGGAACTTAGAACCGAACTTAGAGCACTAGGTCACAAGCTGAAATCGGAAACTGATACAGAGGTTATCCCGCATCTCATTGAAGATTATATGAAAGATGGAATGGATTTATTGCAAGCAGTTAAAGAAACAACAAAGCGGATTGAAGGGACTTATGCCATTGTTGTGATGAGCACGAAGGAGAATCCCAACAGGATTGTCTGTACACGAGATGGCAATCCATTGGTCATTGGTAGAAAAGAAAATGTTTCGTATGTTTCATCGGATATTCCTGCATTTCTGCCCATGACCAATGATATGATTCTTCTTCTGGATGGAGAGATAGCAAGTCTCTCAACTGATGAAGTGAGAATAGAAAAACTATCTGATGAAAGTGAAGTGAAACGGGAAAGTATCAAGATAAGCTGGACTGCAGACCAAGCTCAGAAAAGCGGATATCCGCATTTCATGTTGAAAGAGATTCATGAACAACCTGAAGCCATAAGAAACACACTTCGGCTCAGAGATGATGTGATCAAAGAAGCTGCAAATATTATTCACTCATCTGAAAGGGTTTTCATGTTAGCAATGGGAACATCGGGTCATGCCGCCCAAGCAGGCCAACATATGTTTGCATCTATTGCAGGAGTTCTTCCAATTGTAGAGCTTGCAAGTGATTTCTCAGACACGGTATATGGAACACTGACAGAAAAGGACTGTATTATAGCAATAACCCAATCAGGAGAAACAACAGATACGATAAGTGCCGTGAAATATGCAAAGGAATTTGGAGTAAAAATTGTAGCAATTACTAATGTTGTAGGTAGCTCGATAACACGGTATGCAGATTACACAGTCTTAACCCAAGCAGGACCGGAAATAGGAGTGGCAGCCACAAAGACCTTTATGGTTCAACTAACGTCTCTGGCTCTTCTTGCCTTGAAGATTGGAGAATTGACAAAATTTGTGAAGCCATCTATCATCAAAGCTAAGCGCGAGTTCCTAGAAAGAATGCCAGATATAGTATCTGAAACGATTTCAAGAAACGAAGAACTGGCAAGAAGACTAGCAGGACAAATGTATGACAAACCAAGCCTGCTATTTTTAGGCAGAGGCATATCGATAGCGACTGCAGAAGAAGGGGCTCTAAAACTCAAGGAAATTGCATATAATCATGCTGAAGCATATTCAGCTGGTGAATCAAAACATGGTCCGATTGCTCTTGTGCAGGAAGGTTATCCTGTCATATTTGTGGCCCCTCATGATGAAACACGTAGTAGGATGATTGGAAACATAATGGAAATGAAGGCAAGAGGCGGTTATACAATCTCCGTGATTTTGAAAGATGATAAAGAATTGACAGGTCTTTCAGATTATGTCTTCACAATACCTAACCAGGTTGAAGCAGAATTTTCCACGATGGCATTCATAGTTCCCCTCCAGTTGTTTAGCTATTACATGGCACTAAGAAAGGGGTTTGATCCAGACAAACCACGCAATCTTGCTAAGTCTGTGACAGTGCTTTGAGGACTTTAAATCCTTCATGAGTAGTAAACTACTGTATGAGGATATATCAATGAATTTCTATATTCTAAGTCCCCTTGTGGACTTTGCGAATCTGATAGCAGGGTACTTCGCAGAGATTTGGGACTTTCTAATTTTCATAGGAAATATCTCGTCGTTCATTGTAGTTCTCATAGGTGCCATTCTCTGGTTCACTGAAGTGAACTCAAAAAGGGGAAAAGGATTAGTTCTGGGTGGAATCCTCCTAGCAATCACGGTACAATATTTCGTGTTCTTTCCTCCGAGCTTTACGCTCATGTGACATCTAACTAGAGTTACAGCAATTGTTCTGAAATGGTAGTAAGAGTAGTAGCAAGATGTTCGATATCAATTATTGAATTATATACATGAAGAGAAACTTGGATGAGTCCATCGTGTGTTATTGATTGTATGAGAGGGTGTGCACAAACAAGACCGCTTCTGACAGCTATATTTGATTCATCAAGAAACATTGCAATATCATGACATCCAACCTCTGAAGGGTCCCCGAGATTGAAACCAAAGATAGTTGTTTCATTACTGGGTGCACCATAGAGAGTTAAACCATCAATCTCTTTCAATCGTTTCCTCATATAGTTGGATAAATTAGCGAGATGGTTAATCATACCATTTGAGCGTAGGTTAGTGAGGTATTCAATTGAAGCCTTAAGTCCAGCAATTGCTGGGACATTAAGAAAACCTGACTCAAATTTGTCAGGTTGAAATGCCGTTTCGTATTTCTTTCCTTTGACATTGGAAACAGCGGACCCTCCAAGAATTCCTGGTATGTGGTTTCTTTCTATTGATGGATTAATCCATTGAATCGTCAATCCTGGAGGACCCATCAGCCCAATGTTCCCAGAAAAGACAAGAATATCACTTCCGAGATGTACAGGAGAATTATCGACTAGACCCATGGATCTAGTAGTATCAGTCAATAGAACTGCATTATGAGAATGAACGATTTCTGCAATCTCTGAAACATCATTTCTTGTTCCAATTCCAGGGATCACATGACCGACAGCAACAATTCCAGTTTTATCATCAATCAACCTATCAATCGAACTTAGAGAAACAGAACCATCATCCTCTATTGAGGCAATTTCAACATCTAGGTGTAAAACCTCTGCAGCACGTAATATTGAAACAAAAACAGAGTTTTCTTCGGATTGAGAGATGATTATCTTGCTCTTCTTATTGTGCTTCCAATCATAGCCGTATACAAATGAAGCAATCGCAGAGGGTATTGATTTTTGAAATGAAACAAAAGCTGGTTCGGTTTTGAGAAATTGTGACAGAGACCGTCGTGTGGCTTCAACAGTATCATTTCCTTTTACAGCAAGCTTGTGCGCACCCCGTCTCGCAGAAGCAACTACTGAATTAAGGAAATTTGAAGTTGCGTTCACAGAAGACTTGGGAACTAGTGTTGTGCTTGCTGAATCAAAGTATGCCAAATTGGGAAGTTCATCATATACACCAAAATCTGATTTAACATCCATTTTGCTTGCCATGATAAAGAACTGTTGAGTAAACTGCTTTAATACCATACGATACTCTCAGTAAATGATGAATGTGTCATTTGAGAATCTTGTTGAGGGTTATTTTATCATCACTTCCGAAAACCTTGTCTTTGAAGTAAAAGGAGTTATACATCCAAAAGACCGTATCATAGCTTATTTGAGATATGTGCCAGAAGAAAGTAAGACGAAATCAGATTCGAATTATCAGAAAATCTATGATATTAAAAAAAGAGAAGACTATCTAAAATCTAACTTCCCAGAGTATCTATGGTTTAGTAAAGCCCATGGAAGAGTCGTACAGTCTGTTGGAAGAGAGAACATTGTTTCAATTCTTAGTCCAGTAGAGTACTTATCTCGCATGAGAAATGACCGTGGAATGAAGACTGATCTTCAAGAAGCAACATATGGTTTGGTTAGAAATCTAGTTCAGTCGACTGGGATATCATGGTCTGATATTGGTATAACAGGATCACAGCTTCTGGATATAGCAACAGCAACGTCGGATATCGACCTAGTTGTCTATGGAGATGCGGCGTGTAGGAAATTCTATGATAATATGTCTAATAACTACAATAAGATAAAAGGAGTCAGACAGTATTCTGGAGATCTTTTGAATGCTCATTTAGCTTTTAGATGGGGTGAATTGGTTAGATATCATGATATGCTTAGGGAGATTGAGAGTAGGAAAATTCTGCAGGGTCTCTTTAACGAACATGAATTTTTCATTAGACTGGTCAGACGCTCCGAAGAAATCGATGAGTATTATGGAAGAATGCAGTATGAGATGATAGATGACTATACAACCTGTTGCATCATCAAAGATGACACAGACTCCATTTTTACACCCTGTGTCTATACTGTCGAATCGTCAGAAAATACAGATCTCAAAAGACTTGTTAGTTATCGAGGACGATTCACCGAACAAGTTACAAAAGGAATGTCTGCGATGGCAAAAGGACGTCTCGAAAGGGTTACTGATACTGTTACCGGAGATTGTTTTCAACAGCTTGTTTTGGGAGAGGATTCGACAGACTATTTGCTGCCAATCTAAGTTTTCACAGACTTACCTCATCAACAGCAATTCACACATAATTTGTGTGAATGGCGCCATAATTGTGAATCCATAATTAGAAACAGCGTTTTGGATGCTTTTTGTAGTCGATTAAGCAGTTATAGCTCTTCTTATCCTTGTGAATAGGCACACCCCTTCGTTTCCTGTGGAACTGAGTAATCGGACATATGAAAACCTTAGAGGTTCATTCACATATCATATATTTCTGTGAATGATAAAAAGGTTGGACAATTCTCTTATTTTCATCAATAAAGGATTCATAACCCTTTTTTGCCATTTTGAAGTAAGAAAAGGACGTGAGCACATAAGAAACGAGATGGACGTGTTCTGAATGTGAACAGACGCACTATGTAGCTCTTATCTTGGTATATTCAATTCACATACTCACACTTATTTGGACTTTGAGCATAATTTGTTGTGAATGAATAGAAGATCTAGTGTGTATCTTCTAGTGGTGATAAAATTGAGTGATGGAGACCGGACCAACTATGTCTATGAATTTACTTATTACTCAGCTCCTGGTCTCCGAGAGATTTTTCAATGCAAGTATGTGAATCCGAGTGAAGCACTCAACAGATTTAGTAAGATTCTCTCGCTCACAGAGGCGCCCTTTGATTTCAAGATAGTAGTATCTGATGAAACTATGGGAGAAGAGTCTAGTTTTCAGGTGAAGGGCGGTAGTGTAGAAGAAATGTTTGCTAAGTTTAAGGTATTCTTAGAAACGAGTACAGGTTGTACATTTGAAGAAGTTGTTGAGGAAATATCAGAGAGTGGATTCGATGAAAGTCGTTTTGACTCGATGAGTAACTTTGAGAAGATGCAGCTTATTATCTATGCATCTTTCAAACATGGGAAATTTTCATCGCTTGATGTTGCCGAAATCTATGAAGACTCATTCAGCGAGGATTTGCCTAAAAGCACGGCTTCAACGTATTTAGCCCGGATGTGGAATAACGGTAAAGGACATCTAGAACGTTATGGGAATAGATCAGGGTACACTTACAGACTCAAGACTGAGTTGAAAGAAGTACAGAAAGAAACTGACAGAGCGGAAGAAATCCTCGCAGCAATTCAGATGCGTGTCCGGGACTAACAGAGTGTATACTCTTCTGTATTCGATATCTTGATACTCTATAGATCTATGGTTTTCTCTTCAAGAGCTATATCCAGACTCGCTAGCTCCTCAAGGACTGGTTCATAAATCTCAGGAATAATTGGGCGGTGGACTCCTGTGAGATTGATTTTCCCATTTAGTATCATTCGACTGGCAATAGCAACTGGTAATGCTACTGTTCTTGACATTGAGCTGTCACCATGAGGAATTCCATAGTCGATGAGAGTGGATGTGATTTTCTGTTTCTTATCTTTATACTCTACTATGAATTCATGATGCATTACTATCATGTCACGCTCACCAGGAGCATATTGTAGCTTGTCCTCGAAAAGATGACATAATGCATCAAGCCTTGTGTTGATACCGGAAGGGATCATTACTTCATCAAATAGTCCGAGCCATTCAAGACGTGATAAGATTGGATGATTATTGTCGATTCCACAGAACTTTGCAACTGCTTTTCTGATGCCATCTGGTCCTGCTGATGTTAATTCTTTCATCAAATCAGCATATGTCATATTGTCCAGAAACCTTTCCTCTAAATCAAGTAGACCAAGATCCGCAATCTTATCGAGTGTTTCACACCAACCTATATTACGATAAGTACCCCGAAGCATTGTTTCCGTTTCTGGAATGTTATAGATATCAATGTAAGACATGCTATCACGATTAGGGTATCCCTCGAAGGTGCCAATTCCTGGAACCTCCATCAGTTCGTAATTTTGAAATAAGTCAGCTCCAGGAATCGTTATCTCTTTTCCATCTTTTAAGAAGTGAGCATCATTCCTTCCCGCAAGCAGAACTCCACGAGGGCTCCATGATAGTTTGTAACCGTATGGGTTATTGTTTGAATCAGGGGCGGGAAGTCCACCTGTAAATGAAGTGAAGCTTTTGATTTTACCTCCGTTGTGATGGACGTAATCTATGATTTGCATGGCACTCATATGGTCGATACCTGGATCAACACCACACTCGTTAAGAAGTATGATTCCAGCTTTCTTAGCATCCTTCTCTAAAGCCTTCATCTCGTTTGAGATGTATGATGTTGTACAGAAATGCTTCTTGTGTTTTATTGCAATCTTTGCGGCCTTGACATGATATGTGTAGGGTAGTAATGAACAGACTAGATCAACTTTGGTTGTTAATTCCTCAAGAAGATTATCGTCTTTAGCTATGTTGAAAGCAATGGCTTCTGTATTTTTGCAGCCCTCAATCAAGTGCTCAGCTTTAGCGATTGTTCTGCTGGCAACCAGAACATGGAAGCCATTCTCACTGAGATATTGTATATATGGTCGGGCTACAAGTCCCGCACCAAGACATAGCACTTTCTTCATTTGATTTTGTCCTCCACAAGATATTCCTCAATATACTCGTAATTCTTTGTTAATTTTCCTCGATACACAATAACAGCATCTTTGATTTCCCTTGGTAGATTAAGGTCCTCAAAGGAAGATACTGTGAAATCTGCCATTGCAAATACCGGGATAAATCCAACCAGTGTTTCACTAAATGATGTTGATGATTCACGCGGAAGCTCGCATGGTAAGTTATCAACTGCCATGACAACTGGACCTTTCTCTTTTACTCCTGGCTCTGCTCTATCCTCGCTAATGACATAAGTGAAAGCAGGATTGCCTGGTGTTGTACATTTGACAGTAAATTCGATTGCGCCTCCAATGTCACAAGATATGTCACCCACAACACGGAGTTTTCGATTGTCTTCATTCCAATGTTCTCTGATGAATTTCTTTGATATTAGCCTTGGATACTTTTCGCTCCAATAGATGCAGTTCATCAGCACTGTGAGATATTGGACATGACTCTCGAATATACCCCTGTAGTTTGCCTTTCCTGTTTTGTAATAGTCTTGAAGGCTGAACGTAGCTAACGGGTCTTTTGGCTCAACCATGTGTTCTTCCTTGAAGACACACTTGTACAATGCATTTTCTTCGGGTTCGAGAATAGGAAGGTTCTCTGGCTCTACCACTTTATGGGGCAGAATATCGAAAATTTCTTGAGCTCCTCGGGATACATTACCATAGCCAGCAAATCCAACAACAAAAGGAGTGAGCTCTTTAGGAAGTCCTTGTTCACTGATACGTTTCCCTAAGGATCTAAACTCATCTTTGACTGCATCCAAACTCTTCAGTTCTAGTGTCGACCTCATTCCAGCAAATGGGTTGGGAGTAATGCCTTCTATCTCTAGCCGCTCTCCAAGCACATGAAAAGTATCAGAGATACCAGCCATCCCGGCCCAGTTACCAAAGAAGATTAGACGTCTTCCCTTTTCATCTACAACACGCTCATAATCAATCAGTGTTGCACCTGCGTCAAGTATGTTTCGAAGCATAGGCATATTGTATTTTTGACCCTTGATTGTGTGACTAAAGAATACATAGACCACATCTCTTTCAAAGAAACCTATTGGCATCTCTTTAATGCCAAAAACCACTTGGGAACCACTACCTTTCAAGGGGATGATGGTTGCGCCGACCTTCTCAAACTCACTCTCTGAGAAAGCACGTTGTTTGTTAGGCTCTACAAAAAAGTCAATATGATGTTGATCTCGTAGCAATTTGACATGTTCAGGAATTAGGGGGACCCTGGCTTCGAAAGCTTTCTCTTCTTTGCGCAGACCAATGCGGTTCATGTAGCATCCTCCGAGTCAAGTCATGCCTGAAGTTACGCTCAGGGCGGAGAGCCTGGTCTCCTACGCTTAACCTTTTCCCTCTGTACAATGGATTAGGTGTATTACACAAGTTGAAAATCGGAACATGTGTTCTGTGGTTTGAGTTTGAGCATAATGGTCTCGTATCTCTATCTCTATGATTGTCGACATGCAAGACAAAGCAATGCGCGTCGTGTGGCATTCACCAAGGAGCTCTATGGATATACATACACTTGGAGAACGAAGTCAGAGATCAAGGAGAAACGAAAGCTAGGTCTCCTAGATGAATGTCTTGGAGCTGAAGCTGTGGCAGACTCAGCAATTATCGTTCCGGATGAATATCGAACGTTATTTGATAGTTTATTTTCGATGTATCAAGATATTCTGAAATTCAGGGTCTATGAGATAATCAGGGAAGTATGATTACTGTGAGGAACCATAGCGGCTCTTCGTCATGATCAAAGAGACATGGAAACTTAGATTAGAGAGATACAGAATAAGCGCAATATGCGCTTCTATGAACCATCCGAAAAACAGCCATGCTATTACTGCAAGAGAATTACAGGAACTGGCGAGAAAGGATACCCAACTCGCGAAGGCACTTACACCTTTGAAACCTATGTCTTTCGTTGTGCATGGCATGCAAGATTCACCTGTTCGATATGTGGAGAGGAACGCCACTTTAGCTGGTTCTACTGGTGTCCGAAAAGCAAGCAACTAATCTGTGGAAATTGCAATGAACCCGCCATGAAACCAGTCGCATTCTGGGATCGGACATATGCCTATGATTTCTATTGTGACGATTGTGGAGAACATCATTATGATCTCCTATACGCAGAGTTTCAAGGCAAACATCCGTGGCAATTAGGTAATCGAGATATCATCTTTAATGTTGAATCTGAGCGACCTTGGAAACCTGAGTGGAAGCCTAGTGAACAGAGAGAAGGCAAAGAGATAGAAATCACGGAAGCTCTCAAACTTCCTAATCGACTCATGCAACTTCGAGATGAACTTGGGCCGCACAGGATTCTCAAATATGGAATTCCTGAGGATGAAATCGATTTGTCTGATCAGGGCGTCGCGTGGAGTGAGAACAGTGAAACTTGGATTAATGCTCATGGAGAGGACATGAGTGGAGACCCAAATCGTAAGTATATCATTGATCCAGCCCTTTGGAATCTCCTTGGTGATGTAGATAAACTAGCAGTTCTAGATGCTGGATGCGGTAATGGATATCTGACAAGAGTTCTTGCTTCAAAAGGAGCTAAAGCGATAGGTATTGATTTCTCAGGTCCGTTCATCGAGTACTGTAAGAAGATTGAATCTGAAAAGAAACTAGGATGCAAATTTTTAGAAGGTTCACTGACAGAGATGAGTATGTTTGAGAACCAGTCATTTGATGTCGTCGTTTCAAATGTTGTGATGGTTGATGTTCTAGACTATAAGAATGCATTCAAAGAAATTGCCAGAGTACTGAAGGATGATGGAAGGTTCATCTGGTCAAATGTGCATCCTGTCTTTGGTCGGTCTTGTACTGCGGGGGACTTCAAGTTTCCTCGAGATTCGAGGAGAAATGAAGAGAGATATATTAAGTTGATTGATCGATATTTTGAAACTGGTGGAGAGTTGACAAGCTGGTTTGGGACACCAACATGGCAATTCATACGCACTTTGGCGGATTATAGTAAAGCATTGAAAGATGCAGGTCTTGTTATATCTGAAATCCGAGAACCTCAGCCATCAATAGAAGATATTCAGAATCATCCAGATTTCTTAGCATTCGATGCAGATCGATGGCCACACTTCATTATCTTTGAATGTCTAAAGAGAAAATAGTCCCTAGAGTAAATATCCAATGGATCTATGGGTTAATCTTCAAACCGATTTGATGTTGAACCACTTAATATCAGTACTTTGGCGGACATTTGGAACACGTGTTCTAGTTAGTCTAATGTCCATAGCTGCCTGGATGGGGTCTAAAGATTATCTGGATAACACCCCTTCATTTCCACTGGAACAACAAAAAATGGGGTGCTTCTCAGCGACAGATCATATGATGATAAAAATGGAGATAAAAATCAGCTTTCGAAACAGCTATTTATACTTACCGGAATCTATACTTTTAGACAACCTATTGATATTTTCGAGTGGAAATGATGGGGTCATGATGGTATTGGAACACGTGTTCAATGTATTACTTGTAATACAAAATAAGTTTCGCAATAGAACACGTGTTCGAAGTAAATTTCCATTACCACAAGACTGATACAGTGCTCTTTGTGCAACTCGAAACATGCTTCAAAGAATGGAGGATCCTTAATGGCAAGACCTCAAGAACTGCTCGAAGACAATCCTGGGAAGAAAATGCTATTACTTGCGAATGAAGCTATTGCTCGAGGTGTACTAGAGGCTGGAGTCAGACTAGTCGCTCTTTATCCTGGAACACCAAGTAGCGAAATTGGTAACAATCTGACAGCTATGGCACCACACATTCCTAACTTCTACTTTGAGTTCAGTACCAATGAAAAGGTCGCCTTGGAAGTAGCTGGTGCCGCTGCAATTGCCGGTGTCAGATCAATGATGGTCTGCAAAGGACCCGGTCTCAATGTAGCCGCTGACCCATTCTTTAGTTTAGCATATGTTGGAGTCCGAGCAGGAATGGTCATCGTTGTCGCAGATGATCCTAGTATGTGGAGCTCGCAGAACGAGAATGATAGCAGATACTACGCACTGATGGGAAATATGCCTATGATGGAGCCCTCTGATCCCATCGAAGCAAAATCAATGCTTCTTGAAGCCTACAAGTTTTCTGAGATGTTTGAGCTTCCTGTACTCTTCAGAACAACTACTCGAGTCAATCATACCCGAGCACCTGTTGAGTTCGGACAAATCCCTACCCTTCCTCAAAAGGTGGAATTTGAGAAAGAACCATTCAGGTTTGTACCAATACCCTCAGTAGCACGAACTCGTCATCCGTGGCTTCTCAAACAGATCAAAAAAGCTCAGGAAGTATCCGAAACCAGCTCACTGAACTTCATAGAAGGCGAAGGCGAACTTGGAATCATCACATGTGGAGTGTCTTACAACTATGTTCGAGAATCTCTTGCTGAAATGAATATCCAAGCAGAGATCTTCAAGCTCGGGATTACACATCCTATCCCCGAGAAGAAGATTATATCATTCCTCCGTAATCATAAACAAGTCGTAATAGTCGAAGAACTTGAACCCTTCATTGAAACTCATACACGACGACTGGCTCAGCTTCATGGTGTTTCTGTAGAAATCCTTGGCAAGGAGCAAGGATACTTTTCGAGGGTGGGAGAATACAGTCCTCGTATCGCGATGGAAGCATTATGTAAAGTTATTAACTGTAATACAACTATTAACTGGCAAGATATCGATGAACGAGCAAGGAAAATCCCTGATATTCCTCCGAGACCACCTCTACTATGTGCAGGTTGTCCGCACCGTGCAACATACTATGCTATCCGGGCTGCAACAAGAGGGAAGGCAATCTATCCTTCCGATATTGGCTGCTACACACTAAGCATTGCACCGCCTCTTGAAACTGCAGACATTCTTTTTGATATGGGTTCATCAATAACTACTGCATGCGGTCTCGCTGAGGTCACTGATCAGGATGTGGTTGCTACAATAGGCGATAGTACATTCTTTGCGTCTGGACTACCAGGTATCGTAGATGCAGTATACAACCAACATCGAATCTGTCTAGTGGTGCTAGACAATCGAACGACTGCAATGACAGGCCATCAGCCTCACCCTGGTACTGGAGTCACAGGCATGCAGAAACACGTCAAGCCGTTAGATATTGAAGAGGTATGCAAGGGTCTTGGTGTTAAGTATGTAAAGACTGTTTATCCCTTTGAGTCAATAGCTGGTCTTGTTGCAGAAGTAAGAGAGATGGTCAAGTGGGCAAGGGACAATCATAGTCCTGCAGTACTTGTTTCAAAAGAACCATGTGCACTCTTGACAGCTGCAGATCGTCGTCGTGAAGGTATTGAGCTCCCTAAGTACTATGTAGAGTCTGAAATGTGCAACTCATGCAAACGCTGTCTTAATCGATTGTCATGTCCTGCTATGTATATGGATCCTGAAACCGAAAAGGCTGTCATTGACGAAACACTCTGTAATCTGTGTGGTACCTGTGTTGCAGTGTGTCCTCAAGGTGCAATAAAGAGAGAGGTGGAGTAAATGGTTCGTAATAGTAGTAATACAATAAATATTGCAATATCAGGAGTTGGCGGTCAAGGTGTTCTTACCCTTGCAGAGATACTTGCAAAGACAGCCTTAGCTGAGGGGCTTAACGTAAGAGTCGGTGAGATCCATGGTATGGCTCAACGTGGCGGTCATGTAGTATGTACTGTCAGAATTGGTGATGGAGCAAAGGGTCCGGTTATCGATGCTGGCTCTGCAGACTTACTGGTTGGTTTTGAGCCAGTGGAAACGCTAAGAGAAATTCACTTGATCAAAAAGAACGGCTGTGTGGTGATGAGCTCACATGTTCAATATCCTGTTGCAGTTTCTATGGGACAGGCTGAATATCCCTCACATGAATCAATTCTTCAATCAATACATGAATTCACAAACCGTGTCATTGAGTTTGATGCAATGAGTATTGCTTTGAACTCAGGGAGTTCTTATTCTCTAAACATGGTCATGTTTGGTGCAATTCTCGGAACAGGGCTTGTCCCTATAAGTAAAGATTCTGCACTGCGTACAATTCGCGAATCATTCCCGAAGAGATTTGAACAAATCAACATTGATGCAGCGGAAACTGGTTTCAGTACAGTCAAAACATGTCTTTAATACTAGTATCATTTGTATTACATCTCTTCGTCGACGATTCTAGCTGCTGTTGTTGCTACTTGGCCTACTGAGATTCCTCCATCACCAGGGGGAATCATGGAATGAAACACAGGGACTAGATTATATTTTCGAATTTGATTTTCAATCGCGGATGTTACGATACGGTTCAATGCAACACCACCAGAGAATCCAATATGTAGTATTTCTTCATCAATTGCTAAATCACAAGCGATTCTTGCAAGACTTTCACCAAGATGCCACTGAGCCGCATATGCCAATTCCGCTCTACTTGTACCCTTGTCCTTCATATCAAGTATCTCTTCTAGAGAATGAGTTGTATCCAAGACCGATCCATAATCCGATTTGACAAACTCAGAGTTAATTCGAATATCAGTACGACGGGCAACAGCTTCGAGCTTCATTGGACACTCACCATCGTAGGTATTCTCAGAGCATACTCCAAGTGCAAGTGCCACTGCATCAAGAAATCTACCAGCACTCGTACTTTTTATTATATTCACGTTTTGCTTTCTTGCTTGAAGTAAAACATCTAAGACTTTCTCGGAGACCTTTGTGTCTGGAGCAATTTGAGATGATCCCAAGAGTTGAAGGAGCCTTTTCTTTTCTATACTATTTCCAATTATTCCTATTAGGGATCTAGCCGCATAGATAGCTGATAAATCTCCACCAGTATATTCCTGTGCTTTCAAACCCCCTCTTCGGATTGAATCACTGTAATTTCCCACAAGAATCTCTCCGCCCCATGCATTATTATCTGAGCCATATCCGAACCCGTCTGCTGTAATACAAATAATACGGCTATCATACGGTATTAATCCGTCGATCATTATTGTAGCCAAATGTGCATGATGGTGCTGTATACGATAAAGTGGAACTTCATACTCGGTAGCCATCCTTTCTGCAAAATCCGTGCTCAAAAACTCTGGATGTAAATCGCATGAAACAGCATCTAGTTTCTTAATGTCTAATAGATGCAGCATATGATCAATCGCATTTGAGAGGAAATCGATGTTCTCAATCTGATTAGTGTCTCCAATGTGTTGTGTCATGTAAATTCTGCCAGACTTTGAAACTGAGCCAGTTGCCTTTTCCTCAGGACCCACTCCAACTATCTTGAGTGCTCTCCATGGACCATTGAAGAGAATTGGTTCTGGTACGTAGCCCCTTGCACGTCTGATGAATACTGGATTTGCTTCATCTATGAGCTTGACCACTGAGTCATCAGCCCGTTGATGTATTCTTCTATTATGCACCAGGAAATAATCAACGATATCTCGCAGTTCATTCATGATAATTTCAGGTTTGATATACATTGGCATTCCTGTCGGGTTAGCGCTTGTTAGAACTAGGGCGGGTTCGTTGGTATGTCTGAAGAGAAGATGATGTATCGGCGCATAGGGTAGCATAACGCCAATACTGTCTAGTCCTGGAGCTATAGATTCCAGAGATTCGATTGGTATTACTGGTAATACGGTATTCTGTTTCTTCAGACTTATAGTTGTCTTCATGACCAGTACAATTGGTCTTCTCCAAGATGTGAGTATCTTCTCTTCAAGCTCATTAATATGACTCAAATGTTTTAGTGTCGAAAGATCTCGAACCATAATTGCAAATGGACGATGAGACCTCTTCTTTCGCAATCTGAGTGTTTCTATTGGTTCATGATTACTGGTCTTCGTAGCAATGTGGGTTCCTGAAATTCCTTGAAGTGCTACAATAGCTCCTTCATCAATTAACTGTGCTGTTCTTTCAATCGGATTTGTATTTGCTATCGTTGCACCTCTGTTGTCTACTAGATGATAAACAGGACCACAATTATGACAAGCCGTTGTCTGTGCGTGATATCTACGGTCAATTGGATTTATATAACCTGTATTACAAGTATCACATAATGGGAAGTCGAGCATTGTGGTGTTGGGTCTATCATATGGTAAGTCTGTAATAGTTGAGAATCTAGGTCCACATGCAGCACATGATGTAAATGGGTAAAGATACCACCTTGAGTTCTCATACATCAAATCATTCACACAGTCCTTGCAGATGGCAATATCAGGTGGCAACACAGGAATTGCATCTTCATTTCGAATTGTTGAAGACTTATGAATCTGAAATTCTTTGAATTCCTCTTGAGAGTCAGTCCACTCTAAATCCAGTGTATCGATCCGTGAAATTGAGGGCGAGTCGTTTCTAACACTCTGAATCAATTTTTGAATATGTGTTTCTTCACCCTCCACAATAATCTCAACACCTGCATCACCGAGGTTTAGTACATAACCTAGAAGCGACAAGGATTTCGCAACACGATACACAAAAGGTCTGAATCCTACTCCTTGGACTATTCCAGTCACATGAATGGTCGCTCTCTTATTCACCATCATTACTCATTCCGAATCTGGAATTCAAACTAGATATTAATCCAGTGAATTGACAATGTCATGAACTGGTTTTGCAGAGCTCTTCAATGTATTACATATATTACCATGTTTCAGAGAATTTCATATAGGTCCTCTTAAGGTAGTGTAAGAACTAGTAATCGATTAACCTTGACAGCTAATACGCATACATCTTCTGCAGTTCGTGATCCCGAACCTACTGCATCAGTCTTGGCTGCAATACCAGACTGTCTAAAGGGCACACTTCTCGACTCCACAAACAGCGAGATGAAATCAAGGAAATCAACACTCATCTCAAGCAATAATCTTACGAATCGGTTCATTCTATCTAGGTGGGGGATTCGCCCATCTCAACGAAGGAGATACAAAAATCTGTTCGCTTCAATTCGAAAACATTGTCGTATCTTGTTCCAACACTACCTACTTCGTGGTAGGATTGAATGGATTGATAGCTCTGGTCGACATGTTTTCGGCGTATTCAAGTTTGATGAAGTTCGAGGTAATCTTATCCTTGGTTTTGTAGAGATGAGCCCTGAATCAGAATGGACCCTATCCCATCGGTAGGCAATCATAGATCTTGTATTACAAGTATCACAGTCTTGGTATGGTGATGCTTAAGAGGATTAGTCTTGTATACGATTTTGTATCCATACAGAGCAACAGAGTCTATCTATGAACACTAGTTGTAAAAATACCCAGAGAGGCTATTTCAAAGCGTTATAGAATACTCGTATGCAGAAACATGATGGAGGAGCATTGGTATGAATAAGAAACTAGACATACAATCTAATCGAAAAGTTATGAGAGAACTTACATCAGGAGCTAAACAGGTATTACAAGAACCAATTCTCAAAATACTACAGAACGGTTCTGTTCTTAGTCAAACCCAGCTTGAAACACTTCTGATTGATCTAGTTATCGAAGATAATTATGGAGCACATATAACATACGAAGACAAAGCATCGATTCGTTCTCGAGCTGGAACCAAGGCGAAAGGAGTATCGAGAGGAGCCTTCAATAGAACGCTCAAACAAGCCAGAAGGAATGTGACTCGTTGTTTCTATACAATGCTGCTTCTTACATATCTTGGATTATTTGAATTAACAATATTTCGTCCATTTGAGGAGGTTGCTGCACGCATAGGTGACTATAGAAGAATACGTGAAATTCTTGCAGGAAAGTCTGAATTGACTCAAGAAGATCTGGAGAGCGTCAAAGTAACAGAACGTACAATCGTATCCCTTCTAGAAAATCTCTCATTATCACTTGCCCTGAAAACGGATATCTCTCGTAAACGAGAATAAGTAATCTGTTGAATAATATCATTGATGTTCAAAATTTAATAAAGAAATGGCTCGAGCGTGTCGCACATAGAAGCATGACCGATGAGTGGAGTCACAATCCAGCACTTGTGCATTCAAGCTACTAGTTGAGTCATCCTGGAAGTTTTGAGGAGATAGAGATGACACTGAAAGTGCCTGAGATGTCAAAGAGACCGTGATCCAATGACATCAATCTATCTTCTATTACTACGACACACTCATACATACACTTACAACAATTATACATAGTTCTAATCTTAGAACGGCGCTTTTTTCCCAATGCAGGTTTTTCCACAGCTCAAAAAACGAATCTAGCTCCTTTCCATACTCAATTATATTACTTGTAATACAAGAAATACAGTATCTTTTGTAGAAATAATACACTTAATCATATAGCAATCATTCAGATATTTTCAGAAAGCAATATTCATGAGGTCCTCTATTGACAGAAGACGATAATCGTGCAATAATTCTGAAAGCTGTCAAGGACCGTGTACGACAGTCTGAAGAACAACAGCGTGTGCAAATGATAGCAGATGCTATTGGTGAGCGAAGAGACCGTGACCTACTCGATGTACTTTCTTCAATTGAACAAGAGAGAGGGTGGCCCGAAACAGTTAATCATCTAATGAAGGCTCAGCACTTCAGTTATGCTATTCCTATCGGCACGGGATCGCCTAAGAGTAAAATTGAAGATTTGAAATTTCGTGAGATGTTATTCTCTGTGTTAGGGTTTCGTGGACTTGAACCTATTCCAACAACTACTGAAGACCTCTTGACTCGGATGAAGGATGAGTGTTCATTAGTAGATGCCTCTGATTCATTGCGTGACTATGCCGAATCAATTGCATATGATCAAATAGAATCTGGTGACACTCTATTTTTTGATTCAAGTGATTTTGATATCCAAGTTTCAGAAGATATTATTCAAATGATCGAGCAGATGAGCTATGAAGAGATTCAGAGAATAACTCTTGAAAGGAAAGATGACAAGATCAGCATCGTTCCACTTTGGTATTGTGAAACTAGTCGACAAGCATTATCGAATTACGGAATCAGGGGACACATCATTGATTCAAAGCAGTTAGAAGAGGTATTATCTGTAATACAATTTCCAGTGGCTATCCAGGATGTCACTCAGTATACAGTATTGCAAAGACAGTCAGTATATCCTTCCAATACATTGTATCGTAATCTCCATAATTACATCATGAACCATAATGATGAGGGACTATCTATCCTTTCGAGCAGGCATTCATTTGCAACATTAAAATCGATGCTGGAGGAAACACTTGACATCTATAACAAGGATTCTTCAAGTGAGAATTTCAGACGGTTTCTACATCTTGTTCATAAACACGTTAAAGTTCGAACACTGGATTCAATTCTGTTACTTGAAAGATTATTCTATCTTAAAGATCTACGAATAGCCACTGTAGCTATTACTGCACTTGGCAATTTTTATCATGAATCTGCAGCGTCTTCTCTGGTGGAGATACTCTGTATGAGTAGGAATCATGAGATTGTTAAGACAGCAACAAGTTCTATTTTGAATGTAGGGAAGAAATGTCCTGAAACCGTTTCAGCGATTGAAGCCGCTCTTGAGTCATCAAATTGTACATACAAGGGACGATTGAAACGACTAAGGAAAGAAATAGGAAAGAAAAATTGATTGTATTACTAGTACTACATGTATTTAGATTCACACGACAGACATAAAACGAACTCTTCTATCGCGTCAGACTATGCCAAGTTCACAGGTTGAATTATACCAAAGTATTGATTTATTCTTCAATCCAAAAAAAGTTGCTCTGGTGGGTGCATCAGCTGATTACAGAAAACTAGGTAATTCTATCCTGATGAATCTCCTGAGCTCTGAGATAGGCGTTTTCCCCATAACTCATAGCAAAGAACAAGTACTAGGTGTAAAAGCTTATCAAAGTCTCACAGATTTGCCAGAACCTGTTGACTTAGTCATTGTGGCAGTAGCAGCAAAACATTGTCCGTCCTTAATGTCAGAGATTCGTAACGCTGGCGCAAAAAATGCAGTAATCATCTCCGGCGGCTTTAGTGAAACTGGACCTGAAGGCGCTGAGATTGAAAGTATCCTGATTAAAGCTGCTAGAGATGCAGGTGTACGATTTATTGGACCCAACTGTGTTGGCGTATCCAATAGTCGTCTTTTCAATGGCACTTTCACTATGATGCCTGAGCGAGGTAACATCGCCTTCATTTCTCAAAGTGGTGCGCTCGGTGGTATGAGTATCTACACTACTAGAACTAAGAGAATCGGAATGAGTAAATTTGCTAGTATAGGCAACGCAGCTGATGTGGGATTCATTGAAATCTTGGACTATTTCAGACAAGATCCAAAAACGACCGTGATTGCTGCATACATTGAAGGTATTGATAATGGAAGAGCATTATTTGAATCATTACAGCGAGCGGCACAGGAAAAACCAGTTGTAATACTAAAGGGTGGAAAAAGCGAGGCGGGCGGTCTTGCCACTCAGTCACATACTGGATCACTTGCAGGTTCTTCACAAGTATTTGATGGAATGATTAAACAGGCTAGATGCGTAACTGCTCCTACACTTGATACTCTATTCGAAATCTGTAAATTATTTGACTATCAACCGCTTCCGAAGGGTTGTAATATTGGTATTATTAGTAATACAGGTGGAGCTGGAGTATTGGCTACCGATGCTGCATCAGAACTCGGTCTGCAAATCACAACCTTAGAAGAAGAAACAAAACATGAACTTCGACAAATACTCCCACCCATGGCATCACTAAATAATCCTATTGATGTTGTTGCAAGTGGTGGAAGAAGAGAGTACCGTATTGCGACGGAGCTTCTTCTAAAGGATCCAAACGTGGACATGTTACTTGTTATCTGTGGGGTACCAACTTTTGCTGGAATGACACAAACAGAACATGCCGCTGGAACTCTTGAAGCTGTACGAACGACAGCGACAGATAAACCAGTTGTTGGGGTTTGGCTAGCTGGAGATGTTGGAAAACCTGGAAAGGACTTGTTGGAGATGAATAGAATTCCATGTTTTGATGATCCGTTTCTTGCAGCACTTTGCATGACACGAGTAGCTGAATATGCTAGGCTTAATTCTCACTTATGATGACTCAGTTCTAATATTGTAATACTAATATTACAATGAATCTGTTCTAGGATTGTTCAAGATACTCTTCTGCTATCTGGGGGAATTGTTGTGAAACAGCCTCACGAAGCTGTTGTTCTACCCACATACTCAGATTGATTGCCTTTGTTTTCCGTATAGCCTTAAGACAAGCTCGAAGATCGGTAGGGATGGAGAATGATACAATCGGGCTCTTTCGATCTCTGTTTGGTACTGCGGAAATAAGCTCAACAGTTTTCATAGGACTATCTGATGATTCCTTTGGAACTGATCTTGTAGTTTGACTATCTTCGTCCTTTTCAGCTTCTTCACGTCTATATTTTCCAAGTAGACTCATATCACTGAACCTCCTTGAGAATAGTTGCATAAGCCTCAGAAACAAGCTCTGCAATTTCTCTATTCACTGTCGGATCATTATTCTTACGAAGAATCTCAGCAGCAACTTGCTGACATCCTCGTGCTAGCATCCTGATGTCGCGTGGATTTCCTTTGGACGCAGTATTAATCACATTGATTGCGTCATCAGTAAATGGATAGACATCAAAATTATCTGGATCAAAACTATCGATGCGTCCTTGGGCATAGGCGATTCTACGTCCTATGAACTCTCTTGCTTTTGCATTATTTAAAGCAGGCACATCGAGAGGTTCTGTTCGGTCTGCAATCTGTGGTAAAAATGATAACATTGCATTCCAGTAAATTGTTGTTCCAGACATCACTAAGGTGACAATAGGTTCATCAAGAGCCCTCGTTTTTCCATAAGCATCAATCATTTCTTCAGTGGGCAAATCTGCAAGAAAACGAAGTTTATGAAAAGCAGCTTCTTGGTTGTCTGCTACATCTTCTATGAACAGAGCTGTACGACTCTTTTCCTCGATATACCTTCTGAGACTCTCTTTAGCAACAGCATCAATAATCTGACTTGATTCCCATGATCGCTTATACTTGACTCTGAGAGAATCAGCAATAGCGGCTGCCATTTGTTTTTCATAGAGTCCAGTCATACCTACATAACCAGTGACAAATTTGTTCCCTCTGCGGTCTGCTAGTGTGGGTAGGTCTCTTAATGCCAAAAGCATCAATGTACTCTTTCCTGAGCCTACTGGCCCTCGAATGAAAACATGTCTTTCATTGGTGATAATTAAATCAACAATAGAATCCAGAAAGTTGCTATCTTCTATGTATAAACGACTATCAGGCATCTTAAAGCCACGAAACGGTGAGAACCTGGCTCCAATCCTCTCCTCCCATGCTCGTAAGACCTCTTTCCGAGTATTGAAATGCCGAATTAGTGCGCTCTCATGAATGGCAATTGTCATCGTTTGGACCTCTAGTATCTAGAGCCTTCGTATCACATGTAGTTCATGTAATACAGTTTCCAAGAGATAGTTTCAGATATAAAATGTGTGGTGAAAACTCTGGAAAACTCAGTTCATAGTACAGAGTCTGAACGATGCGCAACCTTTTTGAACAGAACGAAAAGGTTTGTACCCTGACCAGCATATTGGTCAAGAGTCCTTGTTAGGAGCTGTAAGATCTGAGATGGACGTTGAACGGATTAAGCATATCATGAATTCCCTAATGATTCTATCATTCCTCATTTTCGGAGGTCTGTTGGCAATCATCTTTATCACTGATGTTAGTTTGAATAATGCAACTGTATCTCTTCCATTTGCATTCATGTTCATCTCTATTGTAACACTCATAACTACTGGTCAGATAAATGAAAAGCCAAAACTAACCCAGAAATATCTCAGAGATTGGCTTATTATCTGTACTATCGGAATCATCATTAGTGCCCTTGTGTTTACAATTTACTAGAAGAACTAGATTTCTAGACTTTGGAGTGACACAGATGAGTGCGATTCTCCCAGGTACAAAAACTACACGCATGGAGCTATTGGCACTAAAGAATCGTATGAAGCTTGCTGAACGTGGTCATGATTTACTTCGCGAAAAACGTGATTCATTGATAATGGAGTTCTTTAATGCTATAGCTGAAATCAAAGAAGCAAGGGAGAAAGTGGATTTGACGCTAGTTGAAGCATTCTCAGCTCTTACTCAAGCAAAAATGATCATGGGTCCTTCTCGAGTGATAGAATTCGCTTATGCAAGCAAATTTGAGGCTGAACTAAACATTTCCACAAGATCGATGATGGGTGTTAGAGTTCCAGTCCTCTCTGTTGAACAACGCAGTCCCGAGCTTCCTTATTCACTATCAGACTCAAGTACAAAATTTGATGTAATGGGTGAGAAGTTTAAGGACGCACTTAAAGCGATTGTTCGTCTTGCTGAGATTGAGTCGACAGTAAAACGTCTAGCATTAGAAATCGAAAGGACAAAGAGACGTGTTTCAGCACTTGAAACTGTCGTTATTCCAAGATTGGATGCGACAGTTCGTTTTGTAAAACTTGCACTAGAAGAACGTGAACGAGAAGACTTTGTGCGTCTTAAGATGGTCCGGGATTGGATTACTGCCGAAGAGGGATGAGATACAATAACCACACAATTGTATTACCATTATTACAGTCAATTTATTTCAATGACGTAGCTTTAATATCGCGGCTGCAAGATCACCTTCGGTTTCAATCAACGTCTTTCTTGCAGTTTCGATATCAACACCAGTCTGACCTGCAACAAGTGCAGCATCCTCAATTGGAATCTCAATCTTTTTCTCAGGAGTGGGTTTCTCAGCTGTTGCGGATGTTTCTGTTGATTGTTTTCCAGAAGGTATACGTTCTGTTTTCGAACCTGCAACTTGGTATGTTTCCGCATTTGCTTGTTTTACCATAGTGACTTGGGGATTTGAAATAACCCATTCTTTGTCTGCGAAACGGATTATTACTTCTTTAACGCCATCGAGATCCTTTTGCTCGATACCCATCTTTCTCATCATTCGTTCCATTTGTTTCGGAGACATTCCTCGAAATCCCATAGCATCACATCTATTGAAAGATTAGAGTAGGAGAACAATAATCATTATCCAGCTACCTATATGCTGCCCTTCTTCTATAGATAAAATGATTACGCTTGTGAAATTAGGTAGACTCAACAGAGATATCGAATACTACATGACTGACACCAGGTGAGTAATTCTTGATCTTTCGCACTTCTATTTCTGACACAAATCCCTCCTCCCTACAAATGTCTGTAATACATGTAATATTGTCCTCTAACGATTTCTCTGAAACAGCTTTGTGCATGTGAATTATACCTCCTCCTTTTACCAATATTTCAAGGGCATATGGTAAAAACTTCTCAGTATCATGCAAGTATCCCATAATGACACGACTAGCAACATGTGTTGGATGAACCACCCTACAGTCTCCTAATACAGCGGTGACTTTGTCTTGCAATTCATTTATCTCAATATTCTCTACGAGAAATGCATACGCTTCTGGATTGATTTCAATAGCAACGACATTCACATCATTATTTTTTGCAATATGAAGTGCAAATTGACCTACACATGAGAACATGTCTACAACGTATTCTCCTGAATCGATGCGCCTAGAGATGCTAATTCGTTCTCCTTTATTCCCTCCCGAAAAGGTCATTCGAATAGGATCAAACTTGAAACGAACTTTGTTCTCAATATGCATAGTAACAGTATCTCTGCTTCCTGCTACTACTTTGTAAGCAGGCCTACGCTCAATCCCCATGGTTGGTCCAGTTCTGGCTGCTACTGTTTTTAATCTATGATCATAATCAAGTGTTGCTTTTCCTATAAACGCAGCATACTCCATTAATTCGGGATTTAGATTTACTAGGGCAACATGTCCTACGACATGAAATCCTGAAGGCAATCTCAGATTATCTGGTATGATATCCTTCAAATGAGCTCGGAGGAATTCTCTATATCTCATATACCTCACGATTACGTGTGAAATCAGTGATTAGCAGTACATACTACTAGGAGCATTATTACTCCCACCACGTTCTTGGACTTTTGAAATTGCCATTTGGAAGTCCTTCTGGGTAACACTGGTCCTTTTCTCTCTAATCGCAAACATACCAGCTTCAGTACAGATACTCTTAATGTCTGCCCCAGTCCTATCTTTTGTTACTGTTAGGAGTCTATCGAAGTCTACATTACTCTCGATATTCATGCCGCGAGTATGAATCTTGAATATTTCACTTCTACTACTTTCATCTGGTAACGGAAACTCGATTATCCTATCGAACCGACCAGGTCGTAAGAGTGCTGGGTCAAGTATATCCGGTCGATTGGTCGCTCCCAATACCGCAACCTGTCCCCTTGTTTCAAACCCATCAAGTTCACTGAGGAGTTGCATTAAAGTTCTCTGTACTTCTCTATCTCCTGACGTTGCGATATCAAGTCTATGGGATCCTACTGCATCAAGTTCATCTACAAAAATAATTGCAGGTGCCTTTTCCTTTGCCATCATGAAGATTTCACGAACAAGTCGTGCTCCTTCACCGATGAATTTCTGAACCAATTCAGATCCTATGACACGAATGAAAGTAGCTTTGGTTTCGTGTGCAACAGCTCTAGCACATAGAGTCTTACCTGTTCCAGGTAAACCCGTTAACAATACTCCCTTTGGTGGCTCAATGCCAACTTTTTCGAACAACTCAGGTTCAAGTAGTGGCAGTTCAACAGTTTCTCTAATTTCTTGAAGTTGTTCTCTGAGACCGCCAATATCCAAATAGGAAACATCTGGAGCTTCTTCTATCTCCATTGCACGAATTATTGGGTCTCGTGATGGAGGAAGTTCTTGTGTAATTGCAAAGGATCTCTGATTGAGTGCCACCATTGCACCTGGCTGCAACTTCTCTGCTGGAATCGATGATGCAACATGCACTACAAAGTTAGGCCCAGTTGAGCTCTTTACAATTGCTCTTCCATCTTCAAGAATTTCAATAATTGATGCTGTAATCAACGGGGACTGTCTAAGTTTTTCAAGCTCAGTTCTCAGTGTCTGGGTTTCTTTCTCAAGTCGACTGCGTTCTGCCTGCAAGATTTGCTTTTCAGTTTCTAAGGCACGAAGACGACGTTCCAAGTGCCTTGTATAACTTTGTGAGTAGGCCGAATCGTCGACACTACCCTCGTCCTTTGCATCAGTAGTCCCTGGCAAGAATCCGAACCTCAGGACGACATTCACTGTTGAGGTTTTAAGGCTTGCTTTGAGGGTTTGATTCCGATTTAACGAAAGCTGAAGTTGGTCCTATCGATAATCTTTATCAACCTTAACTGGAAATCATCTATGTGCGAGGGAATCTGAAGTGCCCAGCTGTGAATTATGTGGCCGAGGTATGAAAGGTCATGGTAGAAATATTGTCATCGAAGGCGCATCAATGAATGTTTGTCCTCAATGTGCATCCAAGTTTGGACAACAATCTAGCGGGCCTTCTCAACCGCGTGTTTCACCACGACTGGGAAAAAAGCCATCTTGGCTTGGAGTCCCTGAAAGACAACCATCCTCACCTTCACCACCACCCATTGTTTCTAGAACAAAGCCCCGACCAAAGCCTAAGAGTCCATCGATGGGGGTTCGTCTTGATGATATGGAACTAATTGAGGATTATGCAAGGGTTATTCTGGCTGCTCGCCAGAAGAAGGGGATAAGTCAGGATGAGCTAGCACAAAAGGTTGGAGAGAGCATATCCACATTGAAGGCAATTGAGGCTGGCCGCCAAAAGCCCACTGAAAAGACAATCAAGGGTTTAGAACGGGAGCTGGACATCTCTCTACTTGAACCTCTTGGGACGGTTCCAATTAAAACTAGTACAGGTCATACTGGCACAGGCCCAACATTAGGTGACAGAGTTGTTGTTAAACGAAAAATATCTCAAAAGTCGCGTCGAGATACTGATACCTGAAAATATGAAATGAACAAAACTCCAAAGCGACAAATGAATTAATTGATTCCCAAGAATAGGTCTTATATAGAGTGCAGTAGTATATACTAATAGAACATTCCAATAGCAGCTATTTTCATCGTGACGTAAAAAAGTACAGTCTATTAGCCAATTATTACATGTTTGGGTGATTACATCAAATGGTACATGCTAACTTCAATCATGATCTCTTCCGTCTTGTTGTTGAAGAGATTGCAGGAAAAGAGGGCGTTGATGTGTCCACAGTCTTAGTAAACGCAGAAGAAACAACTGACGAAGAAATCGCAACCAAGACCGATCTTAAACTGAATATTGTTCGAAGAATTCTTTACAAACTGCATGATAATCACCTTGCATCATATCGTAGAATCCGCGATGTCAATACAGGATGGTTTCTTTACTACTGGCGAATAGACCCCAAAAAGGCACAAGCACTCGTAAACCGAAAGAAACGCATGGTACTCAATTTACTTGAACAGAGACTTGAACATGAATCGAATAACGATTTGTATTCCTGTGTAAATCGTGATTCTTCTCCTGTTCCCTTTGAAGAAGCTATGAATCTCTCTTTTCGGTGTCCAACCTGTAATGGTCAGCTTGAATATATTGACAATGCCAAGGCGATATCTTTCCTCAGAAAACGAGTTGAAGAACTATAGGCTGATTTTGAAGCTTCATCCTAGTGTATGTGTCAAACCAGCCCCTTTTTCTACAAAAATCGTAGTAATAGATAACGTTCGATATACAACAAAGAGGCTACCAGTTGAAAACAGTGGTTCTATTTACAAGACTTTATGCACAGTATAGAAACAGACTAGCCGAGACCGTCAAGTCCCATGTTTCTAATTTGATAGAGGAGCTTGATGTTCATTTGGCGCGTTTTGATATTGATAAACGTGGCCATGTTGTCCTCGGTTTTGAGGGACAAGATACAGAATTTGCTATTAATTTTCTTACGAAAGAATACGGATCGTCTATTTCTCTTGACCGTGTGAAAGAAGGGGCGACTGTCAGAGGGTCATTAATCGATGTTGGAAAGGTTGGGTATGGTTTCTATGTTGATATTGCTGCCATAAACAATACGACATATGTAGATGCACTTCTCCCACTTTACCAAGTTCGTGAGCAATTCAAACTAAAGAAGCCTCTGAGAACGATTGCCAAGTCACTAATACTGGTAGACAATCTCCCTGTTGATGTACAAATAACTAATGTGGATTTAAGAGAAGGTAAAATCGAAGCCACATTTGCAGAGAGCACCTTGAATAGATTTGATGAATGGCTTCGTGATGATCACGAACGCCTTCTAGTATTTGGCGCTAATTATTCTATGATTGAAACTGCGTTGAACAAGACTGGCCACATTGATGATATCTACGAAATTCAAGAGCTGGGTAAGTTCGAGTTTGCGTTAAGATGCAAGAGAAGTACCCGGGCATCAGGAATCATTGCAGCGATCGGTCCCAAGCTAAGAGGAGTCCCAATGCATCTATTCATTCCGAAAGAAATTGAGGCGAAATTGAGTGCCAAGGCTTGATATCTGGTTGGTGGAAAGTGGAAGATTCTCTTCTCGCCAAGCAGCGAAGCGGGCAATAAAGGAAGGGCATGTCACTGTAGATGGATATCCATGCAAACCATCAAAACAGGTTACTGGTCATGAATCAATCCAAGTACTAGGTAACCATACAGATGTTCCTAAAGGGTTCATTAAGCTCAAGATGATTGATGACTTTCTTGGCGGAAACCTCG
This sequence comes from Candidatus Thorarchaeota archaeon, assembly GCA_016839275.1. Lineage (GTDB taxonomy): Archaea > Asgardarchaeota > Thorarchaeia > Thorarchaeales > Thorarchaeaceae > SMTZ1-45. The sequence continues at coordinate 900 of JAEOUM010000117.1, read as the reverse complement.
TCATGGTTCCTTGCAAAGCTCTTGATATTGGTAGCTCAGTTGGTGGTTTTCTTGCTTACCTAGGCCATAAAGGTGCCCAAGCTACTGGGATCGAAGTATCAACCAGATTCACAAAGGAATTGAAGGCTCTCGTAGAATCCAATCCGAATCTCTCTATATTATTTGCGGATGCATTTGAGATAGAACCATGTTCGTTTGCTGATACCGGTAGCCTCGACCTCCTTCTGATTGATGTTACAACAGTCCCAACTGGGACTCTTCATCTAGTATCTATATACAGTCCGCTACTAAAAAGAGGAGGGCGTCTTGTTGCGGCTTTTAAAATTCAAAATGACACAAATAATGTATTACAAGTAATAGAATCTATTCAGGGAATGGGATTTGAAGATATCAGGGAAATCAATCTAGATAATACACGTCAAGAAGTGCATTTTATAGCGTATCGAACGTAAGCAACTTTTTATTAGGAATATCTAAGGCGTCATCTCAGGGCCGCTAGTCTAGCCCGGCTATGATGTCTCGTTTACACCGAGAATCTGATCGAGCTTCTGACTCATCAGAATCGAAGGTCGCTGGTTCAAATCCGGCGCGGCCCACCATTCCTTTAAGCATCGCCAAAGAATTCAAGAGTGGTTTTGTCACTTTCCTGCAATACGGATGAGCCCCTAGAAACCGGATATTTCTGCGGGAGTAGCCAAGCCCGGTCAAAGGCGGCGGACTTAAGATCACATGAAAACAAGGGGTCATGTAGAGAAGACATCCGCTCTCGTAGGAGTTCGTGGGTTCGAGTGGATGAAGAGGTTTCTTCTGATTCTGCTAAGTTTTTGGCCCGTAAAGAGTACTTGTCCAATTAGCACCAATTGGCTTAATTTTGGAGAGAGTTTCCGAATGTTTTTCAGC
>JAEOUM010000116.1 GCA_016839275.1 Candidatus Thorarchaeota archaeon | reverse complement strand
GCAGTTCCTCCAATCCTTAGCAGGGCAATCGGAGAAAAAATCATACCTGGACGGAGTATTGACCTATTCTGTGGAGCTGGCGGTCTCTCAGATGGATTGACCCAAGCTGGTCACAGAATTCTAGTTGCCTCAGATTCCAACAGGAATATGTGTGAAACCTATCGGTTTAATCATAGGAAAACTCACGTCGTTCAGACGAACATTCATAATCGAGATGAGTCAAATGCACTTCTAGAAATCATTGAATCAACGCTCAAAGGTCGGACATTAAACCTGCTCGCAGGGGGTCCACCTTGTCAAGGCTTTTCAACTGCTGGTAAATGGTCTTCTTCAGATACTCGCAATTCGCTAATCTTCAGAACTTTGGATTTCATTCGAATATTAGCTCCTGAGTATATCTTGCTTGAGAACGTTCCTGGAATACGTTGGTTACAGCAAGGTAGGATATTGGAACTCCTTCTTAAGGCATTAAGAACAGAAGGTTATCAGACTCAAACACTGCTTTTGAAATCTGAAGTATACGGAGTGCCTCAAAGAAGGAGGCGAATTTTCATTTGCGGAACCCGAGATGGAAGTCCAATTGATAAGCCAAGAGATGCACTTGCTGCAGTTGTTCATGGACGAACAAGAACACTCAGTAGGATAGACGATAATGGTCTACCGCCGCCAATATCTGTTTTTGAGGCAATAGATGACCTGCCTGAGATTCCCTCTGGTGGCGGAATTGATGCAATCGAGTATGATTCATCTTGGATGCACTCAGATTATCAGAGATTTATGAGAGGCATGATTTCACTAGAATCTCTCATTACCAAGAGAGCTGAATAAGGTTGATTAGTGAAAAGGAGTTTGAAGGATAGAGAGATTTGGTATTTCGGAGATCTGATGAGTGTGATTGCAAGTGCCATGCTATTTGACCTGCTTGGTTCAAAGGTACTCGCATCTCTGATGTTCAATAAAGGAGAGATCTCAGAAGATTTTCTAGAAACTGTAGTACATGAGTACTATACACTGGTACAAGAAGATTCGGCACGAAGCTTTGTATTAACCAAAATAAATGATCTTGCAGTCAGTATCAGTAAAGTTAGCGATGTGACTCTAGTGATTATCGTGAGTGACACTGATGCCTTTTCTAGTGAAGAGATTGTGGCACTCCAGAAATTCCAGACATCTGTTGCTCTTGAAATTCTCAATTCTTCAGTGCGTGATTTCAAAATTCATTTTCCAGAAGTCGTCGATCAAAACCTGCGAATCCCTCTCCGCATTTGCTTTGTCACAGCTATTGAACCCTCCATTGAAAACAGATCTGCAATGGCATTGGATGCCCTCTTCGAGATGAAACATCAACAGGGTGAGGATCTTACAGATGTGATAAAAATTGGTCCTTTTGGAGTTCATGTCACGAGGACTGACTATTCAAACCTTGTGAGGAGTAGTTGGACTGATGCGTTATCTTCCATGCAAATCTTCGCATTAATCATTTCTAAGCAGATGTCTGAGAATGAGGTACTAGAAGAGGTTGTAAGATTAATCCGTGAAGAGACCAATGGGCGAATTATTGTAATTCCAGGCTCAGACGGTGATCTAGAAGCTGCGCGTAATCTTGAGATGATTTATGGAATTGATCTCTGTGACACAGTTTCTCCTAGACCTGTAAATCTACTTCTTTCTGCAATGGCCTATGGAGGATTTTCCGACCTGCATCCAGAACTTGCCCTACAGAGATGGGAGATAGAGCCATTAGTTCGTCAATCAAAAGCACAAGAAGATGAAGATGAAGAAGAGATTGGACATCAGGCTTTCTTTGTTGTTGATCGACGAACCGGCGAAGCTGTTTTTAGTTACTATTATGACGAACGATCCAAATTGCTTGAGATTGCACCAAACATTGTTGCTGCGATTTCATCCTTTAAGATTGACCAATCAAGTCCAACCGAAACATCCGTTTTCAGAACCGGGGACCTGAGCTATATAACAATTGAACGAAATGAATATGTCTTCACACTAATCACTGGAACTGATGCAAACGTAGAAGCATTGAGATCTAAATTCTCTTTCCTTCCAGATCTTTACCTCGACGAGGTTCCAGAGCCCTCCGAGGACCCGACAGACCTCTTCCGGTCTCCTCTTTTCACTCTGAAACTTCTCGCAACACTTCCTCCAGAACAACTACCTGGTCGTGTTGCTCCAACCCAGAAACGCGCTCTCATCTGGGAGCGGTTCGAGCACCCTCCAGTCCGAGATTTTCTCGAGGCTGTTTGGTATCGATTAAATGGCTCACTTACTATGT
>JAEOUM010000022.1 GCA_016839275.1 Candidatus Thorarchaeota archaeon | reverse complement strand
GAGGACTATAGTCTTCTCGCCATGGTGAGAACAAGTAGTGTCATGAACTTCAACCAGTTACTTAGACGATTATATGAGAGCGATGAATTCTTGGATACTGAGTCATACATTTCGTTAGAAGAATGGTTCCTCCCCATTCGTTGAAATTCTAGCTGTATCATTTTCGATGTATTTTACTGCTTTAGTGTCTATGACCCAGTGTCGATACCAAAGATCTCCTTTGGAATGGAGTATCACTATGATTCCAGACCAAATAATTATCATTGCAATATGCATGATTGAACTGGCAATCAAATAAGCTGTCCACATATCATAGGTCGGCATAAATAATAGGACAAGCGGACCGACAATATCGTTTGGATTCACCCAAGGCCAGAGAATCGGATTGTACCAATGCATTGGAAAATCAAGGGCTAGATGTGATATCACTCCAATAAAGCAGGACAGTCCCATCCAAAGAGTGATTCTGCTGACCTGATTCAAGTCATTCTTCCTAATTTTGAAGATGAATGATATAATTGGATGGTAAAGGAAGCGCGTGACTATCAATGCGAGTATAGTCCCTATGGTCAATGCTCCAACTAGGCTATGTAAAAAGAGGTGATCAGGAAGGTTGGAAAAGAACATCCACATGATTGGAACTTCGATATCAGGAATCACTGATCCAACGACCAATCCTGGCAGCGTTAGACGTTTGTCTAATTTGGAGATTAAGAAAGCAAATGGATAATGAAGAGGCGTGATAGGCATTATCGACTCAAATCCTAGTTTGTCGAATATTCTTGTGATAAGGTATTTTCGAAATACGAAAGATTGTACACTTTACAGTTTCCTTATGCATTTCATAGACTCCATTGATAGGATGGATCTATCAATACTAATTACGATACTCTTAAAGAGAATGGACCATTAGACCCGTCTTAGGTGCGAATATGGGCCTATACGAGTTCGATGGAAAGAGACCTAGGATTGATCCTGATGCTTATGTATCTCCCAGAGCTTCCCTCATAGGGGATATTGAGGTTGGTGCTGACTCAAGCATCTGGGAGTTTGCTGTGCTTCGAGCTGATATGAACTACATTCGGATTGGAAAAGGAACGTCTATTCAGGACAATGCAACTGTACATACAACATTCACGAATCCCACTATTATTGGTGATTATGTAACAGGTGGGCATAATTGCGTGATTCATGCCTGCGAGATTGGGGACCGTACTGTCGTAGGAATGGGTTCAGTTGTTCTTGATGGTTCTAAGATTGGTAATGATTGTGTTATTGGTGCTGGTTCCGTTGTGACCAACAATACTGTGATTCCTGATGGAAGCCTTGTCCTAGGCATACCTGGAAAAGTCGTTAAGGAGGTTCCTGAGAATCTTCGCGAGGCTTTTCTTGTTGGTGCTCAACTCTATGTAGAATTGGGGAAGACTCACAAGAAGTCTACTTCTGAAAGGTTGGATTGAGGTAGTTTTTCGCTCTAACCTAGAGCTACCTAAGGTCTGGTTCCTGTGTATCCCGCTGGTATACCTTTGTTTCCTCTTCTTTCATTGAGATGCAGCCAGTGAAAGCTGCAATACATATGAGAGCTGGAACTGCAATGATTAATGGTATGAAGAATAGGAGGATTATTTCTATTGAAACACTTTCAAGAGCTTGTAACCTTGAAATGCTGACCATAGCACTAATGCATACACTGCGAGTTTTTGCCATGCTGCTGTACCAAACAACTCAGACATAATCCCAAACATTGCAACTATATGAAGAACACATATTATAACCACAACAAACCCGATAATTGCATAGATGTTCTCGTAATCCTTCTTCATGACAATTGCAATAGAATAGAATAGAATTCCCAACATTATGAGGATGAAGAATAGTCTAGTAGTCAAGCCATGTTCAGTTGGAAATAGATTGCCTGCAAACAGTGACAGTGCAGAAAGATTCGGAGCGGCAGCAAGAGCTAGAATTGTACCTAGCCAACTTAGCACTTTCAGAGTTGTTGTTTCTGTGAATTCCGTTCGTATTGCAAACAGGAATGGTATTAGGCAGACTGCGGCACCAGTGCATGCAGTCACGAAGAGGAAGTAGTTCAGCATAGAGGGTGTACTGTTTATCACTGTCTGACCAAGCGAACTGAAGGAATAATCAAGAAATGAATATCCACCAGGATAGGTCAACATAGCGATAAAGGTCACGACAACAAAAATAATGCCACCAAGTATACCAAAATATGCACCATACCTTTTCCATGAGGGAGTCATTTTTATCACCTGTACCTGAAAACGAATTTTGGTCTTTAATTACAGCCGCAGCTCCTTAATAAATTGAAGCAAGAAAGGAACATACACAGAAGACGAGCTCTGCGAATTCAGAGTGCTGCTTGATTGGTATATTCTCAATATCCTGTTAGATTTGGCTGCACCTAATCCTCTTTTCTGTTTAAATTTACATCTTGGCTATGAATGTCCCCTCTTCTTCATTTCTGCCTCCCAAAGCTCTCTTCTAAGCACCTTTCCAACATTACTCATGGGAAGGCGCTCAACAATATCGACTTCCTTGGGACGTTTATAGCCTGCCATTTTATCGCGTGCCCATTCTATGAATTCGTCTGGTGTTGCTGTTTCTCCCTCTTTTAGCATGATATATGCCTTGACAAACTCATTGTTAGGGTCTTCTTCGCGAGGGAGTCCGATTACAGCTGCCATCTGCACTTTAGGATGAGTGAATAGGATGTCTTCGATTTCACGAGGATACGCCTTCATTCCACCCACATTGATCATCTGCTTCTTTCTATCGCTGATGAAGGTGTAGCCATTCTCATCCATTGATCCAATATCACCAGTCAGGAAGAAGCGCTTTCCATTGAATTCTCGCATTACATTCGCAGTTTCATCTGGCTTCTTGTAGTACCCCTTGAAGACTTGTGGGCCGTGGATTGCTATCTCTCCGACCTCTCCTACTGGCATTTCCTTGGTTCCTGTTTCCATATCAACAATCTTGCAGATTGTGTCTGAAATTGGGAGTCCTATTGAGCCAAACTTACGAAACTTTCTATTTGTGGGATTGATATGTGTTACCGGGGATGTTTCGGTGAGTCCGTATCCTTCAAACAGAAGAGTACCAGTCACATCTTCAAAAGCTTTAGCGACTTCTGGTGGTAACGGAGCTGCTCCTGAACTACAGATAGTGACGGAAGTAAGATCATATTTTGCAATATCGGGATGATTAGCTATTCCCGCATAGAGTGCTGGTACGCAATTCAGAACTGTGCCTCTGTTCTTTGATAATTCACTAAGTAATTCAGATAGTGGTGGTTTTCCAGCTCTCGGATCTGGAATACAAACAAGTTTTCCAGCATACCAGACTGACATAAGCATCGTGAGAGTAAGACCATAGCTGTGATACCATGGTACAGCTCCAACATAGACCTCTTCTCCATATCGAACTCCGCCTTCTCTCTCAGCATCTTCCTTCTCCAAGTAGACCCACTCTACTATCTGAAGAAGATTAGATGTTAGATTGTGATGTGTAAGCTCGGCTCCCTTCGGTGTTCCTGTAGTACCACCGGTATAAATCAGAACCGCGGTGTCCATGGGGTCGATACTGACTTGAGGTACCTTCGGCTCATATTTTGCTAGGATTGTTTCATAGAATTCGGTCTTATCTTCCTCATAGTACGGGCTCTTGGGTATCTTACCAAGGAGCCCGCCAATTGTTGCTTTTGCCTTAGACAAGAATGGTTTTACACTGCATACAATAACAGTGTGGACATCTGTGCCCTTGATAGCTTCATAGCATGTCGGAGTGAAGGTCGGATGATCCAGTGCAAATACTATTTGAGCTCCAGTATCTTTGAGCTGATAGTTCAGCTCTCCTGCCTTGTAAAGGGGGTTGCATGTCACAACCTTAGCTCCAGTCTTGAGTGCACCATAGAAAATTGCAGGGAAATGGGGTACATTGGGTAGAAAAATGGCGACCTTATCGCCTTCCTTGATACCCTTAGTGACTAGGAAATTAGCAATCCTGTCTGCGTGTTCTCTTACCTCCGCGAAGGTCTGCGTTCTATCCATGAATACCGTGAATGGCAAGTGACCACTTTTCTCAGCTGCCCTGTCTAACATTGCAAACAGGGGTTCTTCAGGATATTCAAGGGTTTTCGGGGCGCGTCTAGGCCATGCAGGCCCTGATTGCCAGTACATCTCATCCATCATCTCTCAACTCCTTAATCTTACATAATGAGGTAAGATTGTATAGCTGTTTTGTACTGTAACGGTCTCTGATATTTTTTTAGTACGTCAAAAAAGAAGAATTGGGGGATGGTATTCCATCCCCTATTTCATATATACTACTTCTTGGCGAGTTCAGCTTCTTTGAGTTCTCGCCTCAGCACTTTCCCGACAGCGGTCATAGGCAATGAGTCTACAAACACAACCTCCTTGGGTCGCTTATAGCCCGCCATATGTTCCTTTGCCCACGCGATGAACTCCTCTGGGGTGGCTGTTTCACCTGCTTTCAGGACAATGTATGCCTTAACATACTCGTTTGTTGGGTCGTCATCTCGTGGCAGACCAATGACAGCTGCCATTGCTACCTTTGGATGTTCAAAGAAGATGTCCTCAATTTCTCTTGGATAAGCTTTGAGACCCCCAACGTTGATCATGTCCTTCTTCCTATCTGAAACTACAAAGAATCCGTCTTCATCCATATGGCCTATATCCCCGGTGAGGAAGTAGCGCTTCCCACCAATGGTTCTGATGACGTCCGCTGTTTCTTCAGGTCGATTCCAGTATCCAGCCATAACTTGTGGCCCGCTGATTGCAATCTCACCAGTTTCTCCTTGCTTGAGTTCTTTCTTACCAGTTTCGATGTCGAGAACTGTGACATAAGTATCAGAGATTGGGACACCAATAGATCCGAATTTGCGTAAGCTTTTCAGAGCTGGATTTGCAGTGGCTAATGGTGAGGTTTCTGTGAGACCATACCCCTCAAATAATGTCGCACCTGTCTTGCTCTCAAAGTTCTTCGCAAGCTCTGGGGGTAGAGGTGCAGCTCCTGAACCACAGGCTTTGAGGGTTGATAGGTCATATTTTCCAACATTCGGGTTGTTCACCATCCCTGCATACAGTGCTGGTACACAATGTAGAATGGTCCCCTTGTTCTTTTGAATCTCAGCTAATAGTTCGCTCATTGGCGGTTTGCCAGCTCTTGGGTCTGGAACACAGACCAAGGCACTTCCCATGAGATAGGATGCAACCATTGTAAGAGTCAAGCCATAGCTGTGATACCATGGTAGAGCTCCCACAAATACTTCCTCTCCTGGTTTGAGCTTTTCTGGGGTTCCTCCTCCTTTGGGTTCGAGCTGAACCCATTCGTCGATTTGAACAACATTGCTGTATAGATTGTGATGAGTGAGCATTGCTCCCTTTGGTGTTCCTGTAGTACCACCAGTATAGAGGATGAGTGCTAGGTCCTCCTTGGGTTTGATTGAAACAGTGGGTGGTTTTGGCTCATACTGCTCGATGATCTCATCATAGAATACAGTTCCCTCCTCGTAGGTATCACCTTTCGGAATCTTACCGAGAAGACCACCAAGAACAGCTTTTGCTTTTGGTAAGAAGCTCTTGATGCTACATATCACATGAATCCTAACATCAGTTCCTTTTGTTGCTGCGTAAGATGTCGGTGTGAAGGATGGATGATCGAACACGAATACCGCCTTCGCTCCCGAGTCTTTGAGCTGGAAATTCAGCTCGTTCGCTTTGTATGAGGGATTACAGGTGACAGTGGTTGCTCCAGTCTTTAGAATACCAAAGAAGACTGGTGGATATTGAGGTATATTCGGCATGAAAATCGCGACTTTATCGCCTTTACCGATACCTTTACTCGAAAGGAAGTTAGCAATCCTATCAGCGTGATCCTTAACCTCGGCAAAGGAATGTGATATCCCAGAATAGACCGTTGAAGGTGCCTCTGGGTGCTTAGCAGCTATTTTGTCTAATAGCGCAAAAAGTGGCTCATCAGGATAGTCCAAAGACTTCTTGACAGTGTTTGGCCATCTTGATTTGTGCCATGGCATTTCTTCCATTTTGATTTCTCTCCACATCTCTCGTTATGCGTTCTTTAGCAAAAAATTGACTAAAGTATAACTGCTCATTATAGCAAACGCGGTTATTAATACCATCCACGGATATAAAAAGCGGCAAAATTGACTGAAAAATCGAATTCAACGCAAGAATTAAGATGTTGAATGATGGAAGTTTAGCATTCTTGTAGATATTGAGCAAATTATCTGAGAGGAAACCGCTTTGAGTAATGAAGGAGTGATTGAACAATCCACAGCTGGGTTGATGCAGCTTGTCGCAGCAGGAGAGGAGTTGATAGGGTACATCTATCCACACACTCCGCTTGAGCTCTTCATGGCTCACGGATTGATACCTTCTCTTATCAGAACTCTACCTCAAGTCCCTAGCGGCTTTGAGGCAAGTCTTCAGACATTTGCCTGCTCATATATTAGAAACCTCTATAGTCAACGGACGAGCAATCAAATGCCTCCTCTCACAGGTATTCTATTCCCTAGCAACACCTGTGATTCCCTTCAAAATTTAGGAGATATCTGGCGTGTCCGTTTCCCAGAAGATAGGGTCTTTCGTTTGACCTATCCGGTCACTAGAAATATTATAGATGATTCCACCCAACGATATCTTGCTGAAGAACTCAGACTTCTCAGTGAATCTTTGACCACCATATTTGAGCGTCCATTTCTGAAGGAGAGTTATAACCGTGGTATATCTCTTGTACGAGAGTTTAGAGAAGGAGCCAAATTTCTATATTCAGCCCGAGTCGTCAATCCGAAGATAATCTCATATTCTGATGTGGCACAACTCGTTCGTGTATTCTTAACCACGCCCACTGCAGCTGCAGCATCAGCAATAACGGAGGCTGCCAACAGTGTCAAGAAGATGGTTACGGATCTGGGAATTTTTGAAAATGTCGAATCAGTTATGACTGCGCTTGTGAATAGAGATTTTGAGAATGTGCAACTTCCAGAAAATCTTGATGCGCCTAGAGTAGTTGTTGCCGGAGGTATGATTGAACCGCAAGCTCTAGGGACTCTTATTAAAGACATTCCCGATATTCCTGAATCTGTGATAACCTTGGATCTCCTATCATTTGGTTTCAAATCGGTGTTTACACCACCATTAGATGAATCGGAGGATCCTTTCATGGAAATGGCAAAGTCACTTCTTGCAGCTCCTGGTGAGCCTACACAAGAAGGTCTCAAACATCGAATGATATTCTTGAAAGACCTGCTGACGAATCTATCGATTCATGGTCTATTAATCTGCGAGCAATCATTCTGCGATCCTGACCAATTTGAGGCGCCATCAATTGAACGCGCAGCATCTGAAGTGGGTATCAAGACCACGAGAATACCAATTGACCCCGAATTAAGTGATAAAGCACGAATAGAGGTTCGTATTCAGAGCTTCCTAGAAACATTGACTGAAAGGTGAGAGGTGAAGAAAATGAATGGAGATAGACCAAGTGAAGAGAAACCCTATAGACGCCTTGAAACTCAGACTTTGCTTCAACAAATAGCCTTCACAGGAGGATTAGAAGCTCTTGAAGCTAGTGAGAATGGTAATCTTGCTTGGGTTACTTCCGGGTTTCCTGTTGAAATCCCTATAGCTATGAATGTTGGTGTAGTCTACCCAGAACAGGCAGGAGCCATCATTGGCGCCCAGAAAATTGGTCCTGAAGTTTGTAGCTATGCAGAAGACCTTGGATACTCCCAAGAGCTATGTTCCTATGCTCGTGCAAGCATCGGATCCACCGAAAAACCTGATGAAGTCCCTATGGGCGCACTCCCGACTCCGCAAATTCTCTTGGCTTGCAATAACATCTGTGGGACAGTTCTCCGATGGTATGATGCTATTGCTGAGATGACTGGGGCGACGGTCTTTTTGTTAGATACACCTCCAATCGAAGCAGAACAACTGCCACACCATCAGGAGTATGTCCGCAAAGGAGTTCAACGTCTGATTCAATTCCTTGAAGATAAATTTAGCAAACCACTTCAAGATGAACGCCTCGCTGAAGTGGCTGACCTCTCTAGCAAGGCTATTGGCCTATGGACACGATCTCTTGAAGCTTGCCAGAAAAAACCTAGTCCATTGAATTGTGCAGATCGCTTTCTGACAATGGCACCAGTTGTTTCCAGCCGAGGGACTGAACAATGCGTTGATTTCTATGAGACCCTCCTTGCTGAGGTAGATGATCGAGTTAGTGAAGGACTAGGAGCTGTGCGTGATGAGAAGATACGACTGCTATGGGATAATATTCCCATGTGGTACACACTCCGTTTCTTCAATTTGCTTGCTAGTAGAGGTGTTGTATTTCCTGCAGATACCTATACACACGCATGGTCTGGCTCTATCGAAGGTGTAGATACGAGCTCGATAATAGATGGAATTGTAGAAATCTATTCCAATGTGTATCTGAACAAAGGACTTGATGCTAAGGTCGATAAGATGTGTCAACTGATTAAGGATTATGACCTAGATGGATTCATTATGTTCTCAGTCCGTTCATGTAAACGCTACTCCTTAGGTCAAATGGTTTCAAAAGAACTAGTGACTGAGAGAACAGGAGTTCCAGGAGTAATAATCGAGGGTGACATGGTAGATTCAAGAGTATATAATGAAGCACAAATCGAAACGCGAGTTGACGCGCTCCTTGAAATGCTAATGTAGGAGAGATGGTTTTGGGTACAGATCTGGGCATAGGGATTGATGTCGGATCAACGACAACGAAGGCAGTATTAATTGACAGTTCAGGTGCAATTCTCGCAAAATCTCTAATGCAGACAGGAGCATCAGCAGTCCAAGCTGTAGATAAGGTTCTAGGTGAAATCTCTTCTATGTCTGGTATCAACCTTGAGAACATTCCAGCTGTTAGTACGGGATACGGGAGGGCTCGGGTAGAACTACCTCACAGGACCGTCACTGAAATAACTTGCCACAGTGTGGGTGTCCACAGACTTAATCCTGATATTCGACTTCTGATTGATGTAGGCGGCCAAGATGCGAAAGTCATTAGAATTGGACCATCCGGAAGACCTGATGACTTTGAGTTGAATGACAAGTGTTCTGCTGGAACGGGCCGGTTCTTAGAAGTCATGGCGCGCGTCCTTGAGGTTTCAATAGATGAACTAGGACTACTTGCACTCAAATCAACCTCACCGAGCTCGATAAGTAGTACTTGTACAGTCTTTGCAGAGAGTGAGGTTATAGGTCGCATTGGCGCAGGTGATTCTCCTGCGGACATTGCTGCAGGCTTGCACGCATCAATGACTTCCAAAATTGTCGCTCTATCCAAACGTGTTAGCTTTGCAGAGCCAGTCTGTGTCACAGGCGGTGTCGCATTAAATCCAGCTTTCCGTCATTACCTCTCAAAACAACTTGGAACTGAGCTCTGGATTCCTGACATACCTCAACTCACTGGGGCATTAGGAGCAGCTGTTATAGCTCTCCAGGGATTAGGCTGATTATGCTCGCTCATCTACATCATGATAATAGAAACAGGTATCCATCATAGACGTATTAGATGATTGCAGAAATTGCTACAGGACCTTTGCCATGACAGTTTCACTGTAACTAGAATATCCCTCTCCTGTTTTTGTAGCCTCTAGTCCCATCCGTATTTCACTATCGGAAATCTTCCTAATATACTACGGACTCGAAGGTATCGATGAGCTTTTTGCCAAAGCCTCTTCTCCCGCCTTTATCCCAAGGTCGAGTGCAAGCATGTTCGATTTCAGAAATCTAGGCCATCGCTCTTCGATTCTAGTCCTCAATCCCTTGATTGACAAGGCCTTCGTGATGACTGTAAAAGCTCCCAACATCACTACATTGGTCGCTTGCTTGTTGCCTACATCCTTGTCGGCAATCCTTGTTGCTGGTATCTTGTAGACCTTTACTCCTTCGGGAAGCTCGCCCTCAACATCTACAAGATCTTCGTCTATTATGAGCACGCCATTTTCCTTCAGACCATGGACATATTCCAAATATGCAGCCCTACTCATCGCAACAAACACATCAGGCGCTATAACTTTTGGATAATCCACCTCGACATCAGAGATGACTATCTCGCTCTTGCTCGCGCCACCTCGAGCCTCTGGTCCGTAGGATTGTGTCTGGACAACGAACTTTCCATCATGTAGTGATGCTGTTTCACCGACCACTACTGCCATGGTGACAACTCCTTGACCACCAAAACCTCCAATTCGGATCTCGTACCTACTCAAATCATTCACCCTTAGCTCGGCGCTGCATCTCTCGCAATACGGCTGTGTACTCAGGTTTTTCAATGTCTACAAACTCGCCGCAAACAATTCTTGTGTTATAATCAAGCTCGGCTTCATGTGGTGGCAAGCCATTTTGAATCTCAGCAACTTCCAATAGGTGCTTGTGCATTGCCATTCCATCGCCCAATCGGTTCATTCTGCCGTAAGCTGTAGGGCAAGCACCAATTATTTCAACGAATGAAAAGCCCTCCTTCTTTATTGCCTTCTCAATCGATTTTGTCGCCCTTCGTACCTGAACTGCTGTCCATCTTGCGACAAAGGTTGCACCTGAGGATGCTGCAAGTTTTACGAGGTTGAATGGATGCTCCATGTTTCCTATCGGAGCAGGGCTTGTCTGGGAAAACCTCTCGTGTTCAGTAGTCGGACCGAACTGCCCACCTGTCATTCCGTAGTTAAAATTATTCACACACACCACAGTGATATCGATATTTCTTCGACACGCGTGGATGAGGTGATTGCCTCCTATTGCTGCTACGTCACCGTCTCCACTGACGACAATGACCTCAAGTTCAGGATTAGCGATTTTCACGCCTTCGGCAAAAGCTATGGCTCTACCATGAGTCGTGTGGTATGTCCCCGTCTTGAAGTATCCTGATGTCCTTCCTGTGCACCCGATACCAGAAACTATGACTGTCTTATTGAAATCAAGACCCACGTTATCAATTGCTCTGGCTAACATCCCTGACACGACCCCCACAGAACAGCCTGAGCAGTAGATATATGGAAGACGATCTTCTCTGATATACTTCGCCATTGGATGCTTGAGAACGGGTGCAGTTTCAACCAAGAGATAAACCTCTAACCCTCGCAGGAATTTTCCCGCTAAAAGGCTTATTGATGTTGCATATTGAGAAGAGTAATAACGTAGATGTGTTTTGATGAAAGAACTTCAGCAATTGCTACTATATCATCATGAGAGAGGAACAAGCCCGTGAAAGAGACCTTTGAGTTTGGTGGCGAGATTGTCTGGCGACCAACGACTGAGCATATACAACAGGCAAATCTCACGAAGTTCATGCGTGCACACCAAATAGAGTCTTTTGACGAACTGATGCGGAGATCCACAGTTGATGTCGAATGGTTCTCAGATGCTCTTCTGAAGTTTCTCGATATCAGATTCTATGAACCCTATACACAGGTAGTAGACCTTTCAAGGGGCATAATAAGACCACAGTGGTGTGTCGGTGGGAAACTGAACATTGTCTATAATTGTCTTGACAAGTACATGGACACATCAATTGAACGACAGTCGGCATTACTGTGGGAAGGAGAGGATGGGACAACACGTTCCTTGACCTATCGTGAATTATTCCAAGAAGTAAACAAAGCTGCAAATGCACTCCGCTCCCTAGGACTGGGTCTAGGTGATGCAATCGGTGTCTACATGCCTATGGTGCCAGAGATTGCAGTCGCGCTATTGGCTATTGCAAAGATTGGAGGCATAATTCTTCCTCTCTTCTCAGGATTTGGAGTGAATGCAATTGTTGACCGTCTCGCTGATGCAGATGCAAAGGCTCTGTTCACTGCAGATGGTGTTGTTCGAAGAAACAAGACAATTCACATGAAACCAGTCGTGGATGATGCTGCAAAACAAATTCCTACTCTGGAGCATATGATTGTCCTCCGACAAATCGGTGAGACAGTTGAAATGAAATCTGGTAGAGATCACTGGTGGGATGAGATTGTTTCTGGTCAATCAGACTCCGCTCCGACTGAAGTAACAGATGCGGAAACCCCCCTGATGATTATCTATACATCTGGGACAACTGGTCTAGCTAAGGGTGCAGTACATACTCACTGTGGCTTTCCAGTAAAGGCAGCTCAAGACATGGCCTTTGGTACTGACCTTCATTCCGGGGAGCTAATCTATTGGATGACTGACATGGGTTGGATGATGGGTCCTTGGCTTGTGTTTGGAGCACTCATTCTTGGAGGGACCTTTTTCCTCTACGACGGAGCACCAGATTACCCAACTCCTGGTCGGCTCTGGGAAATGGTCGCAAAACATAGAGTTTCGATTTTGGGCGTTTCACCCACACTCATTCGATTATTGATGACTCATGGAGAGGACCCAATTAAACTGCACAATCTATCATCACTCCGTTTCTTTGGCTCTACCGGAGAACCTTGGAATCCCGACCCATGGATGTGGCTCTTTGAGAAGGTTGGAAAACGGAAGATTCCAATCATGAACTATTCTGGCGGCACCGAAATCTCTGGCGGGATAGTTATGGGAAATCCATTACTTCCTCTCAAAGCATGTGCTTTCTCTGGTCCTTGTCCTGGGATTGACGCGGATGTGTTTGATGAGGATGGAAAGTCTGTAAGAAATAAAGTTGGAGAGCTTGTGATCAAATCGCCTTGGATTGGAATGACTCGTGGATTCTGGAAGGACAGTGAACGATATGAACGCACATACTGGTCTCGCTGGAAGAATGTTTGGGTCCATGGAGATTTTGCGGCAGTAGACTCAGACAATCTGTGGTATATTCTTGGAAGGTCAGATGATATCATCAAAATTGCTGGAAAACGGTTTGGACCAGCTGAAGCTGAATCCGTACTTGTCAGTCACCTTTCAGTTGCAGAAGCTGCGGCGATAGGAGTTCCACATGAAATAAAATTGAATGAGCTTGTGGTCTTCTGTGTGTTAGTCCCAGGAGTAGAACCATCCGAGCAATTGAGGGAGGAACTCAAGCAGTCATTGATCACTGCTATGGGCAAACCACTAACACCAAAGGCTGTGCTATTTGTGTCGGATTTACCCAAGACGCGAAACGCAAAGGTAATGCGCCGGATGATTCGTGCTGCATATCTTGGAGAAGATCCCGGAGACACTTCATCATTGGTCAACCCAGAGGCTGTTGATGAGATACGGTTTGCAAAGTAGGAATGAAATTAATTTCTATGCAGACCATCACCACGATCAGTTTTCACGGTCTTATTTTTTGCATTTTATCGGTTCTGCCTAACTGAGGTTGCAATAAATCTCACTTTCATCTCTCCAAAGAAGGCTAATATTCATCGAAATTCTATCATCTTAGATAGTGGGTGAAGATGACTGGACATGTAATTGAAGCAATTTTGATAACAGATAACAACAGCAACCCTCGATTCTATATGCAGCTTGACCCACGCGCCTTTGGTATGGATCCTGTCCTTGCATCGAGTTTTTTCACAGCCATTGATATGTTCTCCAAGGAAGTCTTCCAGCAGAGTGCACCGGTGTTTCATGTTGACTATGGAGCTCATGTCTTTACAGTATTAAACGGAGAGACCGCACATATGGTGGCTGTTGGCGTGCAGCGATTAAATACCGAGTTGATTACTATTCTCAACTCACTGTTGACCGAGTTCGAACAGAAATGGCTTCCAGCCACACAAAATCTTGATACTGACACTCCCTTTGTGGATGCCTATCTTGAGCCCTTTGGCGAGAGTGTGATGATGAAGCTCTCCTTTGAAGATCTTCCAGACTCGTGGGTTCCATACTTCACTGTAGATCCAAATACAATTGTCACAACTAGTGGTACCTTGGTACCACTTATCAATGGGTCTAGAAACATGAAAGAGATCCTCGAAGTGAGTGGACTATCAAAGAGAGATCTCTTCCTTGAGATATCGAAGTTATGGGCTTATCGTGTTATTCGTTTTCGCAACACCTTAAGCTTCAATGATTTCGTAGCACCACGAACAGAGTTTTTGAAATATGTACAGGCGACTTCAAGAGAAACCGAGACCCTGCGTAATCTTCACCCGGAGATGCTTGCCATTATACCTCGTCTTGCAGGATTAATGGATGGTCGAAGAACAGTACGAGAGATTCTTAGTCAACTTGGAGAATCGTTTGATGAACGAGAGATTCTAAGAGCATTGGACTATCTTCTTGAGAATGGTGTCATTGAGGCTCTCTCCCCTGAGAAACGACGTATTCTACTGGCAAAGGAAGTTCTTGAGATATCATTACGTGTAGCTGAAGAATGTTATAATGCGGAAGAGGCTGCAAAAGCATTAACTTCCGTGATGAATACTAGCGACACACCAGAAACTCTTGGTCAACTCCGCTATGAAAGTGGTCGTTGGTCGGTAGATTTCGATATCAAAATGCTTGAGGGACTCAACAGCCGAAGATTAATGCTTCTTTTTGGTGAATGGATGAAGATTCTCGCACAGTTTGCAGCTGCATTGGATCAAAAGAACCTCGATCCGTTTATTATTGATTTGACTATTGCATTCTCTGAGCGTGTAGTCAATAGGTTCGCTCCCTTCGATTTGCGAGGATTCGAAGAATACTCCTTTTGGTTAGAACAACTGAGCAATCAAGGATGGTCTCCAATTCGAACAATTAAGACTGGATCTCTGAAACCAACCGGTGAGGATGCGACTGAGGAGATGATTTTCACATTAGTCACAAGAGGCCAAGCTATCTATGGGACGGAACGTATAACTCGAATCTGTGCGGCTTCAGGAATACCTTTGATGGACATTCCTCCTGATTATTGGGTGAAGTGGCAAAAAATAGAGGGTCTGAAGCGTCTAATGCTGGAATATTCTAAGATTGGCAACGCAGCAAAGTTAACTCTATTAATTCTATCAATACGGTTTGGTGTTGCTATACCAAAGGCAATTACGTACTAGAATGGTTGTTTATTACAACTCTCATGGAGATTTCATATGTAAGGATAATCGTTATCTGATAGCTATGTCCATAGATGAATGAAATCTGTGAGATGATTACGCATGAGTCCAACTTATCTTTTAAAAATCTGTACTGTTGGATCTGCATCTGTAGGAAAGACAAGTATCATTATTAGATACTCCACAGGAGTCTTCCGTGAGCACTACTCACCGACCCTTGGGACTGGTTTCGCCTACAAAAAAATGCTCATAGATAATAATCTAATTAATCTGCAGATTTGGGACCTAGGTTCACAGGATTTTCTCGAGAGAGTTCGTGCAAATTACTATATTGGAACTCAGGGAGTAATTTTTCTGTTTGATGTTACTGCCTGGGAAACGTTGCATGATGTTGTTGAATGGAAAAGAGAAGTCGACCGAAATGTAGAGGAGTACAAGTCCCTGCTTGTGGCAAACAAGACAGACCTTGTAGAGGAAAGAGTAGTTCCTATAGAAGAAGGTCAGAAGATGGCTAGTCAGCTCGGTATGGAATATATCGAAACTTCTGTGAGGGATGATAGAAATGTGAACAAAGCATTCGAGATGATTGCTAGAAGCATCTGTCAGTCTCTCTTCTAGCATTCTGTTACTCTATTTTGTTGAAACTTCTCTAATTTTATCCAGAATCTCATGCGGTAATTGGGGCATTCCTGCAGGCTTTGTCATGAGGTGAACCGGAGTTGGTGCCGCAGCAGCTTTTACCATGTAGTAGACTTGTCCAAGATTCTGCTCAGCAACAATAATATGGTCAACCTCTGTGGCAAGTTGAGCCACTTCTTTGTCAGGGAATGGCCACACAGTTTTTAACCTAAATAGGCCTGCTTTGATGCCCTCATCGCGAGCGTTCTTAATTGCTCTCTTTGCACTTCTGGAGGGTGTACCATATGAAATCACAGCGATTTTTGCATCATCCAAATCTGTATGCTCAATCTCGATGATCTTGTCTGCATTATGGAGTATTTTATTATTGAGCCGAGTAATGAGGTCAATCTGAACATCATCCTTGTCACTTGGGTATCCTCGTTCGTCATGAGTAAGACCAGTGGCATAGAATTGATATTTGGACCCAAAGAGTGCCATAGGCGGTACGAGATCGGCATCCGCTTTAAATGGAAGATACTCTGAAGGATCAACTGTTGGTAACTTCCGGTTCTCGATCTTAAGGTCCTTCTCATCCGGAATAACGAGTTTCTCCCTCATGTGCCCAACAGTTTCATCAGCAAGAACAAAGACTGGAGTTCGATACCGTTCTGACAAATTGAAGGCTTGAACAGTCTGATCAAACATCTCCTGCACAGATGCCGGTGTAAGTGCAATTATTTGATAATCGCCATGACTTCCCCACTTTGCCTGCATAATGTCTCCTTGTTGCCCTCTTGTAGGTTGTCCTGTACTGGGTCCTCCTCTCATGATGTTCACTAATACAAGTGGGGTTTCTGTCATCACGGCTAATCCAACTGCTTCAAGCATGAGGCTTACACCAGGACCTGAGGTAGCAGTCATTGACTTCACTCCAGTCCATGAAGCGCCTATTACACTTGTAATGGAAGCTATTTCATCTTCATACTGAACATACGCACCACCTAGCTCTGGCATTCTCTCAGCCATCCACTCTGCAATTTCAGTAGCTGGAGTAATAGGATATCCTCCGAAATATCTACAACCAGCGCTCAGTGCTCCCTCTGCACAAGCAATGTCGCCCATTGTGAACATAATCCGCTCGGGCATCTACTTTGACTTCTCCTTTGATTCTGGGGGCTTAATTTCAAACTCTGGGATTGTGGTCCCCTCTTCAAGATTTCCTGCTTTGAAGGCCTGTTGTGCCTCCTCACGATTGGCAAGGAAAATCGCCATATCCGGACAGATACGCTCACAGAATTCGCAATTCACACATGCATCAATGTCGCATGCAGTGACAGGATGATACCCCTTTCGATTATAGATGTCGGTAAAACACAGTACTTTCTTAGGGCAAAATTCGACGCACAGCCCGCACTCCTTGCATTGCTCTTGGAGAATGACTAGTACCTTCTCTCTTGTTCGCGGTGGTTTTGATGTGATTGGTTTTCGAACCGTAGACATCTATGTTTTCTCCTGCTCCCTTGACAAGAATCTTCCTTAGAGTTCTTCGGTAGGGTTGTCGAAACGATGCATCATGTGTGAACCATGGCGAACTAATACCCCTTTTTAGCCTTGCCTTGAGACCTTTATGCCTCCGCTGGATTAGCAGTCTTTAAGAGTCCTTCTTTGCTAAATGTCTGTCAAGAAATTGGAGTCGCGGGTCTTGACCAAACAGGAGCCTACTGATGATGAACTGGCTGAATTGATTAAAGGCAAAACCCTGTCAGTGTATTGGTATATGCTTCGGCATCCAGAGCCTATGACAGCAAGAGAAATTCAGCGGGGAGCTGAACTCTCAAGTCCATCTTTATCTATGCACCATTTGGAACGACTACGACAGTACGGTCTTGTCGAAAAGGATGTTCATGGGCAATACAGTGTACGGCGCGATGTCCGAGTTGGTATGCTTAACCAATTCATGGGAAAAGGTCGACTTCTCGTACCACGATATCTCTTCTATGCAACATTCTACACATCACTCACAGCTGCACTCAGCACTCTATTGATATGGTATATGAATTGGTATTCTCTTGTACTGATTGCACTCCTATTCTCAGTGTGTATGGTACTATGGTATGAAACTCTCAAGATATGGAGAATACAGCCATTTCCAGAAGGTGATAGAGATTGAAACAGTTGACTGGAATTAGAGTAGATCAACATGATATTCGCCCTTTCCTTGCAATTACTCTTGTTGTAATGCTATATCTTTCAGTACTAGTTACTCTACCTTTTTCAGAGGGTGTGTCAAACAATATTCCTGAATCCCGTCAGAGTACAATCTCTGCAGATCCTGTTCGGCTCGAACTCACCTATCATACCTCTATTAATCTGACAGATGTTCCAGTTTTGTCCAATTCAACGATTGCTGGGGATCATATTATTCTCCGAGCTAGATGGACTACTTCAGATGTTAACAGATCGCGCCTTCAAGTAATAGCTCCGGCTATTCCTAACTCAATCTCAAAAGAGCAAGACACGAATGTACTTGAGATAGATACTAGAAACCTTGGAAACAATGCTACCTGTTTAATCAACTCAACAGTGTGGCTAACTAATGGGTCTGTATTGTCCGAAATCTTTCAGAATGTGTATATCGGGAATTATTTCGTGCCTCGGGTCACTGTTATTACTCCGAACGGTGGAGAAGTGTGGACTGGTATGAATACTATCACATGGTTGGGCTTTGATATCAATGCTGATGAATCTCTTCATTATGATGTACGAATCTCCTCAGACTCTGGAGTGACATTCGTAACTGTAGCGTCATCATTAACACAGAAGTTTTTCAAATGGAACTGCAGCTCAAATGAAAAGTTGGACACATATTTAGTAGAAATTCGTGCTACAGATGGCATTTACATTTCATCAGACCGTTCCAATGGTCTATTTACTGCAGGAGAAATAATAACCAACTGGACTACGACGACCACGTCAACAACAACTAGTAATCAAACATCATTAATAGATAGTCGTATTGCTATCATTGTAGCGATACTAGTACTTTCATCTGCAGTTATGGCTTTAGTAGTCTATTATGTGGCTAGGAAATGGTTCTAGGAGAGAATCTTATCTAACAGTGGTTGGGTATTAATCATATGCACATCCAAACCAAGATTAGCTGGGTCAAGTCCCATTGATAATCCCAGTAACTGCGTGAAATACAATACCGGAATCTGATATTTTTGTTCGCCAAGTTCCTTGTTTAATTGAACCTGTGAGGATTCGAACTGAAGATGACAGAAAGAACAGACATCCACAATACAATCCACACCCGCCTCAATCATATTATCGAGCTTTTCTTTGGCAATATCGACACTAACAGCAACTTGGCTTCCACGGACACCACCTCCAGCTCCGCAGCATAGGAATTTGTCTTTGTATTTGATACTCGAGGCTCCAGTGACTTCTACAAGCTCATCAAGAAAAGTATGTCTTTGAGTTTGTTTCCACGGCCTGTTCTTACTTGGTTTTAGAAGGTGGCAACCATAATGTACTCCTACTCGAATCCCCTTCAGAGGCTTTGTGACCTTCTTCTTAATCTCCTCAATTCCTAAATCACTGATTACTTCAATGAGATGTTTTGCATCAACGTTCCCTTGGAATTTAATTCCTAATCCCTTGAAGTAATCTTGGACCTCTTTTAGTCGTTCAGGGTGCTCATGGATTTCTAAAAGAGTTTCTTTGAAAGTTCCATAACACCCATTGCAACCTGTAATGATGTCATGACCTGCCATCTCCGCGAGTGCTAGATTTCTTGATGCGAGAGCTAACCATGTTGGTTCATCGAATGATCTGATTACACCTGGCGCAGGACAGCAACTTGCTCCCTCAATATCCTCCAATTCAATTCCAAGTTTTGGGAGTACAAGACGAATGCTTGCTTCAACATTGGGAAATCTATTTGGCATTACACATCCAAGAAAGAACGAATATGTTTTGGTTTCCGTCAACTCAACTCCGCTCCTCTTCTTCCTCAATGAGTTCGATGAATCCTGTTCTCTTCATTATCTCTCTTACGTCTTTGAGTGCCTTCTCGTTCGAGTGTGTTGTTGGAGGATTCTCTTGGAGACCTAACTCTTTCCGTATTGCTCGATTCGCGTCATCTATTGGTACTGCATGACCTGTTTCAATGAGCTTTTGTGACGCCTTTCGATGTTGAGGGAGCATAAAGCCTTCTTTTACTGCCATGTTCCTCATAATGATGATTGCATCCGTCACCTTGATTTGTCTAGGACATCTTTCAAGACAAGTAAGGCATGTGGCACACAGCCAGAGGTCTGGACTCGATAGCACCTCATCCTTCAAACCGAGGAGCGATTTTCTTATCAACTCCCTCGTTCTGAATGCTGTCCTTCGCCCACTTGGACAAACACTTGAACAAGTTCCACATTGAATGCATGTTCGGAGCCTATCAGCTCCAGCTTCTACTACCTTATCGAGAAAGTCTGGATCAATATCATCATTATCGATTGTTTCGCGAGTGATACTGTCTGTCATGAAGCGACCTCAGCAATACAACTGTCCGTTTCCCCAATTTGAGAGATATAAGGATTAAGGCTTAGTACCTACGACCTTTTGGTAATGGATTTAAGGCTGAAAATTAACGGCTCCTCCAGTCGGTGCGTAATCTTGACAAGTGTTGATGAAAAACCTGCAATTGAGATCGATGTTCCCGATGATTCCTTTGTTCAGTTGATTAAGAAGACTGGTGGTCCGAATATTCAGAACTGCTTCCAATGCGGAACGTGCAGTGGGAGTTGCCCTGCAGGAGCGCGAACCAACTATCTTGTGCGAGGGATTATCCGAAAGGCACTTCTTGGTCTCAAACAACAATGTATCTCTGCAACGGAATTATGGTACTGCACCACTTGCTATACTTGTACTGATAGGTGTCCTCAAGATGTAAAACCTACCGACGTAATTAAGGCCATCCGTAATGTTGCTGTTGCAGAGGGCTATATGCTTGTGCCGCACCAAAAAACAGCTCAGAAGGTTCTCGAAGCTGGACATGCGGTCCCACTAGATAAAGAGTCTTGGCAGGATTTGCGGGAAAAGGTTGGAGTTGAGAGAGTTCCGCCAAACGCAAGTCGGTATGCTGAAGCAATCGAGGAGATTAAAAAAATCGCAAAGAAGACGGGATTTGATAAACTAGTAGAAGATAAGGCGGAGAAATAAACATGGCAAAGAAGTCATTCTATCATTTCCTTGGTTGTATAATCCCTCATAGATACCCAAGTGTAGAAAAAGCTGCAAAGCTGGTTTTTAATGACCTAGGTATTAGTCTTCTTGATATGGACGGGGCAACATGCTGCCCAGCGCCTGGTGTCTTTGGGTCATTTGATAGAGTTACTTGGGCTACAATTGCCGCCCGTAATCTGACTATTGCAGAAGCAGGTGGGCATCCCATAACAACTGGATGCAATGGCTGTTTTGCAAGCCTTTGGGATGCAAACCATGAATTGAAACATGATGACGAACTCAGAGACAAGGTCAACGAGAATCTGGCAGAGATTGATCGCGAGTTCAAAGGGACCATTGAGGTCTGGCATTATGTGGATGCTCTATACCAGATAGCCGGTCTCGAAAAAATACGCGAAAAAGTCACACGGCCATTTACAGGAGTGCGGATGGCATTACATCCTGGATGCCATTGGATGCGCCCGAAGATTCTCAAGCAAAAGGATGACTCCGAGCGACCACATATATTCCGTGAGCTCTGCGAAACCTCCGGTGCCGAGTATGTGCCCTATAAGGATGAGTTGATCTGCTGTGGTGCTGGTGGCGCAGTTCGTACGGCGGATGTAAAGATAGCACTTGAATTTACAAAACAGAAGTTCGATAGCCTGATAGCTGCTGGCGGCGCTGACATGATAGTAACACCGTGTCCTTTCTGTGAGCTCCAGTTAGATGCAGGTCAAGTAGAGATTCAGAAGTATTTCGAGCAGGAGTACAAATTCGATATTCTCCATGTTGTAGAGTTACTTGCTCTTGCCTTTGGACACGAACCTGATGAGTTCGGGCTGGCCACACATCTTCAATATATGCAACGAAAGAGTGAGCCTGCATGGGAAAATCTGGGCATCAAGGTTGGAGAACATTAATCCTCCATGATATGAACTATGTTCTCTCTCCCACTTCGTAATCTCTTGATTAGCCCTCGTTCTTCAAGTGATGTAAGCATCATGCTGGCCATTGCTTGAGACATGTCCAAATTCTCGTAGATCTCTCTCTGTGAACATGAACCTCCACGTTTAGATAGAAGGTCAAGTATCTCCTGTTCCTGAGCGGATATTTTTCCACTAACAATAAACTCCTTTGTCCTCAACCGTTTCATCCAAGCTGGAATTCGTTCAATTATAAGAATAGCACCTGCAGCCCCGATTGCCGCAATTATTCCAATCGCTAGTGAGTTATCTGTTGTAGCCGCCGCCGTGTCAAGAAGAACTGCAGGTATCAAGTACTTGATGATGTGAACAATTTCCTGACCTGGAAGGAGGATATCAGTTTCCCAAACATATACGGTACGTGTGCCATCAGTATAGTTCGATGTTGCACTAGGAAAGAGTGGTGCAGCTGCCTCTGAATGTAGTATGGCATGAGGCGGGAGCGCGGCTGAGAAGGTGAGATTATGAATTTCATTGAGCGGGCGAATATAGTAGATTAGATGGTTAATGTACATTGAACCATCACTATTCAATCCAATTTGCTCTTGAAGACACTGAGTCGTAAAGTTTAGATTCAGGACCATCAGTGCTCCTGAAGGGATAGGAATTGCGGGCTGAATTGTCACAATCATATAGTTGTTCACAGAACTTGCAGAAGTATCTGCCATTGACCCATTTAGTCTAGCTGACATCACTTGCAATCCACGAACATCGACTCTCATTTCAAAGGAGTTCAAGTCCGATAGTCCTATGTTTGTCACTGTTGTTTCTATTAGAATCTGAGTTGCACAATCAGTTCCTAGTTTTGCATGGACATGCATGTTTGTCATGAGAATATCTTGTGCTCCGGGTGCAGCAGTGGTTTGATTATTCAAGGCAGATAGACTTAGGACAACAATTGATACAATCAAGATGACGCGTGCTGTCGTTCTATGCATAATGACCAACTCATTGCTTTATCATTGAGTCTAATAATCAATGCGTTTGATTAAAAATGAGTAGAGGGAGTGATCTCCCCCTACAACACTAACGACGTTTGATTGCGAATCCGGCAACAACGATAATAGCTGCAGCAACACCAATCAAAGCGATTGTTTCCATAGGCAGTCCTAGAATGCCTGTTGAGCCAGTATTTGGCACTCCAGTTTCAAGGAGTCTCATTGATGGGTCGTGCGTGATGGAGCCTCCATCAAAGTTCGGATAGGCTAGGAATAAAAGCAATCCTTTACCATCGGTCCAATAGGATGCATCCACATCAACTGCGACTTGAGAGCCATTCAGATAGGTCATTACAGCCTTATCGAGCCAGGAGTAAAGTCCCTGAGTGACATTGTTGGCATCATCGATAAGCGATAGTTGTTGAACGCTATCATCCTTGCCATCTTGATCAGAATCTTGGTCTGTCAGATGCGTCCCATGTTCGCTAGACACATCTTCCGAATGAACCTCGACTTCGCCATGATCATCATGAAGCTCGAAGGCATGGTCTGAATCTTCACTCGATGCGACGTCCTCTCTGAGATAGTTCAACACCGCGACTTTGGATGTATTAGAGATAAACGGAAAATTACCAATCTCAATATCGACTTTGAGTTCCATTCCTCCAGCAATGGTGTAATTACCCTGAACACCTTGGTCGTCAGTAATGTTTCCATTATAGTCGGAGCTATAGACATGACCATAGAAACGTAGTGTCATGTCAGAGAACCTTGAAAAGTTGTAGTCATCTGAACCCTCATCAGCAAGAGAGAGTAGACTATCATCATTTCCATTCAAGCCAGGCATCCAGTCTTCGAACCAACCGTCTTCCCATTCAGAACTCATTCCACCCTTGGTGTAGGACGCGTAAACTTCTGTAACTTTATTACTGGCATCAGTAATGGCTCCTATCTGTAGACTCCACTCAAACGCATCCAGAGGTGCAAAAGCTAGAGTCTCATTTGGCTGATAGACACCATCACCATTAGTATCTTCGAACTCAACAATCATTCTGAAGCTGACCATGAAACGTGCAAGACTGCCATTATTATCGCTTGTATACCAGAACTGGTATGTTGGCATATCAGGGCTCAAAGTAGCAGTCATAATATCGGTCTGTATCCATGCAGTTCCCTCATTATCTCGATGCTCCTCGAGCTCATGTTCCGTTTCTGTATGCGTGCTTTCAGTTTCAGTGGTAGTGTCAGTGCCATCATCATCTTCACTCAGAGTGAAAGCGTGCGATAATGGTACTGATGCTATCAGAAGAAACAATATTGCAAGTAGTGCAATTTTCGAAACGTTGTGTTTAATCACATATTTCACCAAAATCTATCACTAATTTTCCTTTAATAATGACCATTTTGGAATCTGTAAATCGTTATCAGCTAGTGAGCGTTATAGAACAGATTTCATCGGTTTAAGTTTCATGATGTTTGAAAAACTGAAAATCAGACCTATCATCGTTTTATTTTTTTTTGTAAAAGGAGAAGATGCTTGATAGTATGAGTATTCAGTCCAGTTTGAACTGCGGTTGTGCAAAATGTACGACCTTAATCTTACTGAGATCTTCTATTTGTCCAATCTCCCGGCGGTCCTTCGTACGCGCCAGATAGACTCGTGTATAGAGCCTAGTGGCTTTCATAATCTCAGGACGTTACCCTCGTAATATTAAGTGCATGCATTAAAAATTGTTAACCTCAAAAGATTGGCGCCAATCAACGAACACACAAATGAGGTTTCGACAACTGTCCAATGGGAAACATTTTATCGGGCATTCTCGAATCACCGCCCTATCTCTTCGGAGTGACGATATAATGGCAGAGTCCATATCAAAACCAGTTGTTATTATCGGAGCTGGTATATCAGGAATGCGTGCCGCACTTGATCTCGCAGAAATGGGAGTCAAGGTATTCCTCGTTGAGAAAAAGCCCTCAATTGGCGGTCATATGTCACAGCTAGACAAGACCTTTCCTACGTTGGACTGCAGTATGTGCATTCAAGGACCTTGGATGGTCGACTGCTCCCGTCATCCGAATATTGAGATTCTAGCTTATTCTGAAGTCGCTGAAATCGCAGGTAAGCAGGGTGACTTCACAGTTAAGGTTCTCAAACACACTCGCCGTGTTGATGCTGACAAATGCACTGGCTGTGGTGACTGCCAGAGAGTATGCCCAATCGAAGTTCCTAATGAATATGACCTCGGCCTTAAGATGCGGAAGGCTGCTTACATCCCCTTCCCACAAGCTGTTCCAAACATAGCCACAATTGATGTTGAGAATTGCATTGAATGCATGGTCTGTGTGAAGACCTGCAAAGCTGAAGCGATTAGCTTTGATATTGCTGATGAAACTAGGGTGATTAATGCTGGTTCCATCATTGTGGCAACAGGGTATGAGCTTCTCGATCCTACCACAGTGCCTGAATATGGCTATGGCCGTTATGCCAATGTCGTAAGTTCACTAGAGTATGAACGGATGGTGTCAGCTAGTGGCCCTACTGGAGGCATTGTCATGCGCCCCTCTGATGGTCGTGAACCCCACAGGATTGCATTCATTCAGTGTGTGGGTTCGAGAGATGTCAATCACTGCTCCTATTGTTCTAGGATCTGCTGTACCTATGCAACCAAGGAGGCAATCATTACTAAGGAACACACTCCTGACGTGCATATTGACATCCTTTACAATGATATGCGCGCGTTTGGCAAGGGCTTTGAGGAGTTTCTTGTTAGGGGTGAAACTGAATATGATATTCACTTCGTTAAGGGAATCCCTAGTGAGATTCAAGAGGAATATGGTACGAAGAACCTCCAAGTCCGGCATAGTAATGCAAAGGGTCATGAAGTTCTCTTAGATACCTATGACCTAGTCGTCCTTTGCCCTGCAATGGTACCTTCTTCAGATACAAGGATATTCGAACAGCTGAACATTAAGAGTGATGAGTCTGGTTTCTTACAACCCGATTTGAAATCCTTGATGATTTCCGAAACAGGAGTCCCTGGCGTTCACATGTGTGGGGCTGTTCATATGCCCAAGGACATCCCTGATTCAGTAGCACAGGGAAGCGCAGCTGCGGCTCTTGCAGCATTAGATTTGACAATTCCTTCTGGTGATGAAACTGAGGCTCTCACTGAACAGGATTTGGAGCTGATGGCAGCTGAACCACGCATCGGTGTGGTCATCTGCTCATGCGGAATCAACATCGCAGGAACCGTAGATGTTGCAGAGGTCACTCGGTATGCAAGTGAGCTTCCTAATGTTGTTTATTCTAAGAACCTTCTCTACTCATGTTCATCAGATGCTCAGGTCGTAATCAAGGATGCAATCAAGGAACACAAGCTCAATCGTTTGGTTGTAGCTTCATGCACTCCACGAACGCATGAACCATTGTTCAGAGCAACAATCGAAGAAGCAGGATTGAACAAATATCTGTTCGAACTTGCTAACATTAGAGAGCATTGTTCTTGGATTCATCAAGCTGACAAGGATGAAGCAACATCGAAAGCAATGGACTTGGTTCGCATGTCTGTTGCCAGAGCCAAACTGCTTGAAGCGCAAGAAGAAGCTGTAACCCAGATTGAGCCCTCTGTTCTTGTCATTGGTGCTGGAGTCGCTGGGATGGCAGCAGCTGATATCATAGCACAGAAAGGATTCAAAGTCTATCTCGTAGAGAAATTGGACAGGGTAGGAGGCTTCCTCAATGAGCTCACCTCAGTCAACTTCACTCATACTCCTGCTTCAGAAATCGTGGCTGACTATGAGAGCAGAATTACTGGAAAGGAAAACATCACAATTATGCTAAATTCCGAAATTGTTGAGGCAAAGGGTTCTATCGGTGAGTTTGAGGTCGTCATCAAGACTGGGAAGAAGAAAGAGTCCCTCACTGTTGGTATTGTTATTGTCGCCACAGGAGCAGTTGCCCTTGAAGAGAATGGGCTCTTTGGACTGAACAAACTCCCCGAAGTGATGACTGAGGTAGAATTCAACAGCCGGGTAGCAAGCGGAGAAGGCATCAATGATGGAGAGACCTTTGCAGTCATTCATTGTGCAGGATCACGTGAAGACGCATCGCTCGAAGGTGCCCGTACTTGGTGCTCCGGCATATGTTGCATGGTGGCTCTAGAGCATACACTTGAGTTGCTTGAGAAATATCCCAACTCTCGAGTGTTTCATTTCTATCGTGATCTACGAGTCTTCTATTCTGCAGAAGACAAGTACAGAGAAGCTCGAAAGAAAGGTGTTGTATTTGTCAGATATGATAAGGATTTGCCACCCGTGGTAAAGAAAGGGAGTGATAAAGCTCTTAGTATTACTGTGATGGATCAAGTGTTAGGAGCTGAACTTACCATAGATGTTGATCACACAATCCTAGCCACTGCTATGGTTCCCAGACCAAACAAAGAAATCTCGGAGCTATTCAAGGTCCCTCTCAACCTATCTGGCTTTTTCATGGAAGCTCATCCGAAATTACGACCGGTGGACTTTCAGACTGATGGCGTGTTTGTAGCTGGTACAGCTACTGCTCCAAAGAGTATTGGTGAATCTATCGCTCAAGGACAAGCAGCCGCCTCAAGAGCACTGATTCCTCTCATTAGAGGAATTCGAAAGGCTGAGGCTATAGTTTCAGTTGTTGATCCTGAGATTTGTGTTGGTTGTGGAACCTGCGAGATTAACTGTGCCTACAATGCAATAGAAGTCGTTCCTGGTGATGGGGGTCATGACTACGCAGTGACGAATCCCGTACTATGCCAAGGATGTGGGAAATGCGGTGCAGGATGCCCTGCAGGCGCTATCACAATGAAGCATTTCACTGATGATCAGATACTCACACAGATTCGTACTGCATTGGATAGTATGCCTGCCAACGACACGAGAATATTGACAATTCTCTGCAATTGGTGTTCGTATGCGGGTGCGGACAGTGCTGGTGTATCCCGTTTCCAACAGCCTTCGAATGTTCGGGATATACGAGTCATGTGCACTGGGAGAGTGAGTGTACAACATATTCTGGAGGCGTTCAGACTAGGGGCTGACATGGTATGGATCTCAGGATGTCATATTGGTGATTGCCACTATGTTGACGGCAATATCTCCTTTGAGCGCCGGTTTGCAATTGCCAAGAAAATCCTTGAGAAAGCAGGACTCGACTCAGATCGATTGCAGTTCACTCACATAAGTGCAAGCGAAGGATCAATCTGGGCAGAGACCGTGAAGAAGTTTGCAGAACTGGCTGATAGACTTGGCCCAAGCCCATTGCGGCAGAGGAGGCGATAGTCATGACAGAGTCGTGGGGACAGCTCAAAACTTTTACTGGGAAGAAATTCAAAGCCCTAGATGCGGAGTTCACAAAAGAGGTCTCAAATCTGATAGGAGGAAAGGATCTCACTGCTTGCTTTCAATGTGCAAAATGTAGTGCTGGTTGTCCCGTTTCTGATAAGGTGAATATACAAATACATGAAGTCATGCGAATGCTTCTTTTTGGTCTGAAGGAGGTTCTCGAAACAGATATGGTCTGGCTGTGTTCAACATGCTATACTTGTCAAGAACGTTGTCCACAGGGAATCGACATCACAGACATTCTCTTTGGCTTAAAGAATATGGCTTTCAAAAAGGGAATTACTCCTACTGGATATTTAGGAGCACGACAGTCACTATATGATACCGGAAGACTCTATGAACCTACTGACTGGGAACGCGATGATCTCGGACTTGATCCGGTTCCTGAGTTGAACATCAAGGATACGAAGATGATGCTCGATAAAATGAAACTCATGAAACTAGAGGAGGATGAGTAATTTGACACAGAGCTATGAAGTATTCCTAGGGTGCGCAATTCCTAGTAGGTTCAATAATTACGAGTCATCTATGCGTGCAGTAGCAAAGGCACTCGATATTGAGCTGATTGATTTTGAAGGTGCCTCATGCTGCGGAACTGTAGTCCTCAAATCAATTGATGAGAACAGCTGGCTCTCTATGTCTGGTCGTAATATTGCCCTTGCTGAACAGAGAGGTCATGATATTGTCACTCCTTGTAATGGCTGCTTTGGTTCTCTGAAGGATACCAATCATGTACTTCATGATGATGCAACTTACAGAGAGAAGGTTAATGCAGCTCTGAAACCATTGGGTCTGGAGTACACTGGCAAAACAAAGATTCGTCACTTCGTGGAAGTTCTCTATGATTTGAGGGGCGAGATTGAGAAGAAGATTGTACACCGTTTGGATGGTCTACGCGTGGCATTCCATCCGGGCTGTCACCTAATTCGCCCATCTAATGTTGCTGGATTTGATGATCCCGAGTTGCCTCGGAAGGTAGATGAATTGATTGAGCTTACAGGTGCAAAGAGTGTCCATTGGGACATGAAGCTTCGTTGTTGCGGCTCACCCCTTCTTATTGCGAGTGAAGCAGTTGCCGTCAAAATACTACAGGAGAAGATGATTTCTGCGAATGGCGCAGGAGCGAACTGTGTGGTCACAAACTGTCCTGCATGTCATACCCAATTTGACATCCAGCAGCTAGGTCTCAAGGATGACGCAGGAAACTCCTTGGAGTTACCAGCTCTCTTTGTCACTCAAATCTTGGGTGCTGCGATGGGAATCGACTCTGAACCCCTAGGATTTGAGCTCAATAGAGTATCTCTAGATCCGATTCGTGATATTCTCGGTATCTAATTGTCAGATCAGAAATCAATTCATCTTGCTTTCGCCATAGAAGATTTGACCTAGTTTCTTCATGGCGTCTCGAACGCATTCTTTCTTCCCGCTGACCTGTAGGTATCGTTCTCCATCTAGGGAGATATTCACTCTACAGTTCTCTGCAATCTCAGACACTATTTCTACTGGAATATCCTCAGGAAGTTTGATGCGAAAGAAGCCTACCTCTTTATCCCTCGGAATATCAGAAATATGCACTTGTGGTTCGGGTTTGTACTGTTCGCTTTTGCCCATTAAAGCATCATCAAATCGCGTTTCCCAGGTGTTTCGATAATCTACACCTTCTTTTTCTTCTGCCCAGACCATGAGTGTATCTCGAAGTCTTTGTATTTTATTTTCCATCTCAATGTGAAGTTGCGTATCAGCATCGCATTGGTCTCCTGCCCTAATCTCATTCTCAAAGGAACGGAGATACTCTATGCTCATCTTTGAGTTTCTGAGGTCGGCATAGGTCAAGTCAGGGATGAAGACATCTCTCTCTTTCAAGGCTCCCAATAGGTCATTCAAGACCATCCAACCTGCAAGAAGACCATCCAATGTAACCATCGTGTCACTCTCTCAACATCTCAGCTGTCTGATCGAGGATGCTCTTTTCACGCCACCAGCGAAGGTCACGTGCTCCAGTGGGGCAGATTGCGCAACATGCGCCACACCCTTCGCAACGCATCTCGTCAGTGACACTCTTCTTAACGCCAGGTTCGACCTCTATCATTGAAACTGCGTCATACGGGCAAATTTCAGAGTAATGGCAGAGGTCGCAACCAACGCAAAGATCTCTATCAACCTCTGCTGTCAGGAGTTCAATCTCTACAGTACCCAAGTTCAGCGGAATGCATGCCTCACTTGCAGCTCCCCGAGCTTGATTGATTGAATCTCCAACATTCTTTGCGTAGGTAACTCCAAGAAAAACTCCTGGAACGGTTGTTTCAACTGGCTTGAACTTCATATGAACCTCTGACAAGAAACCATCCTGACCTCTATTGATGCCCATGGCCTTTACGAGCTGGCTCACATCATGCGGCGCCTCAAGTCCGAGAGCTAATACAACCATCTCTGATTTGATCTTAAAGGTCTCTTGTGAGAAGGTGTCATAAACTGTGACAATTGCAGCATCACTATTGGGATCCTTCTCTACGACAATTGGTCGTTCACGTTCCCAGCGGAGATAGGTTACTCCCTTCTGTCTATTTTCACGCCACATCTCTTCCATTCCCTTTGCGTATGGACGAATGTGCTCCTTAAAGGCTGAAATTATCTTGATGTCAGGAAATAGCTCTTTCAGCTCATGTTGAATAGCGATTGTCGCTGAACAGCAGACTCTTGAGCAGTATCTGTTGCCCTCGCCTGGATTCTGCCTAGATCCGACACAATGAATGAACACAGGATTCTTTGGTGGTTTCTTCAATTCTCCATTCCTTAACTGCCTCTCAAGTTCGAGTGTCGAAATCACACCCGGAACATCACCCCATCCATACTCACCTTGTTTTGGTTCATAGACATCTGTCCCTACAGAAATTACCATAGAGCCAATACGATGAACAGATCGTTCCCCCGTCTTTGAATTTTCTATCGAGATGTCATAATTTCCATATGACCCGTCTCTAGCAACAACTCTCGAGTTTAGAAAGACCTGTATATGTTTGCTCTTCTCAATCTTGCTAGTAAGGTCTTCCACAATATCTTGTGCTGAATCCATTGCAGGGAATAGATGATAGAGTTCGTTCAGTCTCCCACCAAGTTTGTCCTGTTTCTCAACAAGAATCACATCGAACCCCTTTCGTGCGATGTCAAGCGCTGCGGTCATACCAGAAACTCCTCCCCCGACAACCATGGAAACTGGAGTCACCTTGACGCTCTTTAATGGAACTTCTTCATTATTGATGGCCTTGGCTACCGCACTCCGTATCATGTCTTGGGCTTTCTCCTGCCTTACTTCAGGACTATCTTTTACATGGACTAGTGCTAGATGTTCTCGTAGACCAACAGGACCCACTAAGTAATATCCTGAGAGCCCTGCCGCTTCAAGAGCGCTTCTGAAGGTCGACTCGTGCTGAAGTGGTGAACAGGATCCTACTACCACTCGGTTAAGCTTATGCTCCTTGATTGCATCAGTCACAAGTTGCTGACCTGGGTCACTGCACATGAAAATATAATCCGTTGAGTATACTACGTTTGGTATATTTTTCGCCCATTCTGCCAGACCTGGTGAACTTATCTCATTCCCGATGATGCCACCGCAATGACATATGAAGACCCCTACACGAGGCTCGTTCCCAAGATCTGCTGGAGGAATTTTCGGCTTTGGTTCTGGAGTAGGAATTGGCAGATTTGAATGAGCTGCCATTGCTGCTCCCTTCCCCTCATTGACACTATCCGTGCCATCCCGTGGACCATGGGCACAACCCGCAACAAAGACTCCTGGACGATTTGTTTCGAGGGCGGATGCATTGACATGTTTTTCCTTGACCCATCCAGCTTCATCAAGGTCAATCTTGAGCATTTTTGCGAGTTCTTCGACACCTTCACTGGGTCTGAAGCTAGAATTTAGAACGACCATAGAAATCTTGTCGAGTTCGATTATCTTGCCCGAATCTGTGTCCTCCATCTTAACATACAGATCATGTGTGTCAGGATTCTCTTGAATCTCAGAAACCCGGCCTCGTATGAACTTAATACCCCTATTCTTCTCAGTGTCCCAAAGGAATTCTTCGAGTGCCTTTCCAGCTGTTCGCATGTCCATGTATGTATAGATTATTTCACAGTGGTCTTCTGGATAATGCATCCGAGTGACCTGTGCAAGCTTGAGTCCAAATGAACAGCAGACTCTATTGCAATGTGCACTGTATCCACTGATATTCTCTCTCACATCTCTACTTCCTACGCAATTCACAAACAGGATGCGCTCTGGTTCTTTTCCATCGGAAGGACGAACCATGTGTGCGTCAGTGGGTCCTGTGGGATGTGTTTGTCTATCATACTCCAGTGAAGTGACAACATTTGGATAGACACCGTACCCATATTCTCCATAGTCCAACGGTCTATACTCTTCAAATCCAGTGGCAACTATTATAGATCCGACATTGAGGTCGTAGACCTTGTCTTCATCATCATACATGATGCAGTCCTGTGGACAGATCGACGCGCAAGTTCCACAGCCAATACATGAGTTCTTGTCGATTGTTGCAATCAATGGAATCTGTTGTGGAAAGTTCATGTAGATTGCTTTCCGTAATGAGAGTCCCATGTCATACTCATTTGGCACTTCCACCGGACATGACCGAATACATAACTGACAACCAGTACATTTCTCTTCATTGACATAGCGAGCCCTCTTGCGAATCGTGACTGTAAAGTCGCCTTCTTTTCCAGTCACCTTCTCAACAGTTGATAGTGGATGGATAGTAATGTTGCGATGTTTTCCCACAAAAGATGTGAGTGGTGTCATTACGCAGGCAGAACATTCCAATGCTGGAAATATCTTGTAGATGGCAACATAATTCCCGCCAATGTTCACTGTCTTCTCAATCATGTGAGCGCGATGACCACCATTAGCAAGACTCAAGGATGCATTGATTCCTGCCATGCCTCCCCCAATCACTAGAACATCTGTTGGTTTACTCTTCTGTTCTGACTTCTTGGCTGACTCGCTGACCATGGGAACATTCTCCGAGGCGCTATTACAGTAAAAGCTCGAGCGGAGCAGGAGATATAATCTTTCTGTCACGACCGTATGTATGCCATGATTTTAGAACACGTGTTCTAATATTATTCGTGGAAATATTTTATGAGTTGATCCAATCTGGCAATAGCTATTTACACCCAAGCTACCTAGGAGGTAATAAGCTGGAGATGGCGAGGGAACTCCTCTTTTGTGTTGTCCTTGTTCTGTTGCCTTTCCTCTTCTTTTCTGATAGAGATACACTATTGCAGCAAAGACTATTGCAAGCAGGTAGAGAATAATTGGAATCCAGAGGAACTCGAGCCTCATCAGATAGATCAATCCTCGACCATATCCTCCGAGTTCTGCAGGGAGGTAAATCCAAGCTAGAGCTGCAAAATAGAATGCAAAAACAACCCACCTATACTCTCTCCTGACCCTAAAGATGTACATGTATGTAAACACGAACATGAACGCAAATCCTGAGGCAAACATAGGCCACATGTCAGGTGAGGTTGCTGGGCTCATTATTGTGTTGTAGACTGCCACGAAAAATGCATGGACACCGACAAAGCTTTCGAGAAGTACAATCCATCCACGGTTAAGATGAACTACTGTATAAGCCAATGAGAGCTGCGTAAATAGCAAGAACATGTAGAAGAATCCTGTCAATAGCTGGGGATCATAGGTCATCGGGTGGAACCAGAATGTGTACACCAAGGCCCAAGCGATAATATACGGATGATTTCTTCTGAAAAATCCTGAAACCTGTGCTGTCATTGGCTTACCCATTTTTCTTCCCATGAAAAGACCGCGCCTTAGGTGTTCAATAATCAGGATGATGACTAGTATCACAATGACCGAGCCTTGACTGGTCCATATTGGCACGTCCTGAGCAAGTCCATCAAACCATATCTGTGTTTGAATCAGGTGCAGGATGATGAATACTACATTGATTAGGATAGTGGCCCAGTTGTATCTGGTCAGCCCATGCGTTGGTTGAGTACGATACATCTTCAGATTCTTTTGCGCCCAATATATGGCTCCCCATATTGCAAACTGGTGGCTGAGATAAAAGCTCCAGACAATTAACATGACAACAAAGTCCCGTGCTGGTAATTTCCAGAAGTACCAGCTCGCACCTAGGTCTGGTCCAAGGATTGCAATAACAGGATCAAGAAGCGGTCCCAACACCCATATGATAAATGTGAAGACTATTGCGAACAACAGCCCTCCAATCTAGGCATAGTATGCAGCTCTTGAACCTTGCTTGGTTGCTTCTCCTTCAGGTTTGGAAACAAGTTCATCCGGCGATTTTCCATCTTCTGTCGTCATATCTTCAACCTCTTAGCATGTACAGCCATGGATAGGCTCGGAGGCTATATTATTCATAAGATATAACTTGTCCTTTGTGAATTAAATATAAGGGGTCTGAATGACAAAAGAGAAGATATTGGCTCAACTTAAGATTCTTGGAGAACGATTTCAAGATCCAAAGATCCAGCGTAGATTCAAAGACTATAATAAAGCACTCCAATTCATCTTTCCTGATATTGATGCGAAGATGTACATGAAGATAGGAGACGCCAAGTTAGAGGAGGTTGCAGAGGGAGAGATTGAATCGGAGCTGAAGGTGACCATGGACTCCAGTGTCTTCTTTGGTATTATGGACAAGACAGAGAGTCCCATGGCTGCCTACTCTGCAGGAAAGTTAAAGACTGTAGGAGAGGTCCCTGACCTTTTGAAATTGCAGAAACTACTTCTCTGATTTGGGTCCCTTTTCCACAACCATTGATACTAACTCTCTCATTCGAATCATCTGACTTCTTACATGCTCAGCCCCTTCCATAGTCAGTACAGCAAAAGTCGTTGGTTTTAGGTCAACAAACCTCTTTGATATTCGTATCAATCCCAATTCTTCCAATTTACGAAGGTGGCTCGAGAGATTCCCTGATGTCAAAGCAAGTTTCTTCTGTAGAACTGGAAAAGTTGAGTGTTGTGTGAAATAGAGATAGACCAGTATAGATAGTCTTGTGGGGACCATAGTCTCACGGTCTTCTTCCATGAGACCTACCAATGCAGATAGGATATCCCCATCTAGACTCAAGTCTATCCCTGCCTCTTACTCTCAAGAAGAAGTCGTTCTGCGCTGATGAGCATATAGATACCTATGACATAGATTCCTCCCATGTCAACAACTATCAGGAAAACATATGCAATTTCTACAAACAGAAACATAGGAATTATGCTAAGGAAGATAGCTAAAGCAAAGTAAAGATGTTCTCGTGTGAAGATATCTGCCTCTACACTTTTTCTCCCAAGAATATAATTGCTAAGAAAACCAATGCCCATAATAATCTGTAAAATAGGTATGAAAAAGAGGCCATTAGTAGATGAGAATGTTATCAGTGCAACAGTC
>JAEOUM010000115.1 GCA_016839275.1 Candidatus Thorarchaeota archaeon | reverse complement strand
TGCACCGAGAAAATATGTTGCCTCCTTCAGTGAAGCAGCTGCTTCCTCATACTGGTTTGCATGGTAGAGGAGTTCGCCTAGAATAGCATGATTTTCAAATGACTCTGGATTCTGACGTATTCTCGCTCTTGCATCTTCAATGGTTATCTTTGCCATCACAACTCACCCGGAATCTGCCTGCCTTTCCAATCTTATTAGAATATTGGTTTCTCTGGCGTACACATTTTTTACACCTTACCAATGATGCTCACGTCAAAGATGATGGGGTTCGATGTCAAGGGACTGATGAAGGAAGCCTTGGGTGACATGGCTACCGAAGATGAGAAGAAGAAGCAGTAACAAAGAAGGAAACAGGGATGGACTGCTCCTAGTTCAGCACTGAAAACAGGCTAAAACATCCTCCCTATCAGCTTTTTTTCTCATCTACTTGATACGTCTGATGTACCAGATTAGTTTGTCACTTTCTTCGACAAGCTCAACTATCTCATTACCACTTCTCTCAGCCCAAGCTGGAAAGTCTTTCTTTGTGCCGATATCTGTGGCTATCACTTTGAGAATCTGTCCAATTTCAATTGCTTGGACTTCCTTCTTAGTCTTCAGTATTGGCATGGGGCAACGAAGCCCACTCGCATCGAACTCTGCTGCAATTTGATGATCGGTCATTGTTGTATCGCCTTTGGTCGTTTGATGAACGGTTTTATGCATTTCTCTAGTGAACAAATTCACATGAGCAGTCGCACATATATTTGTGCGAAAACATCCATAAGAAAAGACTTTTGTTTACAAAATGAAACTATAATTTTATGGAATGTGTTCCTTTTCCGACACGTTTATCTAATGTATTTTTAGCTATTGGAATAACAGGTGTAACACTATGGCACTTTTTCAATTGATTCTGTTCGTTCTTCTTGCTCTGAACATCAGCGTGATGTTCTCGGGCTTTATGCTCGCTAGAAGAATGGGCTACTATCTTATGAACCAAGTCATGGCATTGATGTTTGCGATGATGATTGGCATTGCTGCATTGGTTGTGGGTCTTTTCTTCCCTCCAGCACCAGCAATGTTTGATTATCTTCACATCATTATTTTGCTTGACTTCATTCTTGTACTACTTGGAACACTCATGCAGTTTGGTCAAGTTTTGCCCACTCTGCTGAAGACTATGCAGGGCGGTCCATTCCACAGCTCACACATGACCAATCTCTTGGTCACGTTGTTCTTACTTCTTGGACTTGTAATTTACTATGTTGAATTAGCAGTCATGTAGGAGATGAAAAAAATGGTAGACAGTATCTATATTATTGGTCAATGGGGTCCCGAAGCAGCTGAACGTTGCTATGGTCCCTTTGTGACTGGCACTACTGCACAGACACTTGATGTTGAAGTGACGATCTTCCTCATGATGGATGGAGTCATGTTAATGAAGAAGGGAGCAGCTGAGAAAGTTAAAGCTCCTGGTTTTCCTCCATTACCAGAACTCATTAGTTCCTTCCTCGAAGCTGGCGGTAAAATCCAGGTCTGTTCAAACTCTGTGGAATTCAGAGGAATCAAGCAGGAAGACCTGAGAGACCCCCGAATCGAGATTGCAGGAGCAGCCACGATGGTGGATGACGTCCTAAAACACACTCGTACGATGTATTTCTAAATTAAAGCATTTGAGGGGGATGACCCCTCATTCTCCTTCCTTTTTTCATTCGAACTAGATGAAATCAGGATAGCAGTTCTTCATAGCAAGATTCAGGACCGCGCTCCGAATCGCCTCATCAGAGATGAATCCAGTTAGATGCTCTTCACAGATTTTGATGAATGGTAGCATCGGAAGCTCATCACGGTTCACTCCCTTTGAGGGATCATCAACATTGATTTCTTCCACAATCGTTCGAGGTACATTGAGTTCATCAAGCACCAACAGCAGTGTTTCCATTGCGGGATCACAGAATACACAATGGTTGGATTTGTAGAAGGTGATACAAGTTTTACGACCACATGGCAATTCCTGTGCTTCAACCCAGATGGGAAGCATCATTACGAACTTTGCCCCCTTGGAATGATCGCCTAGGATACGATCTTCGACCCTGATTCTACCTCCAAGACTTCGGATGATCTGGTCCACTAATGTCAGTCCTAAACCTCTACCAACGATTTGCTCATCTGGGCTGCCTGTTCTTCTGAATATAAACTCCTTCGCAGTATCGGGTACACCTGGACCTTTGTCAATAAACTCGATTCGTACCATCTTCAAGTTCTCAACATGTTCCGCAATCATCTCAACCTCTACAACATCATTCTCATCAAAAGACATCGAATTGTGAATGATATTGAAACAGACTTGGTGAAGATATTCATGACCTGCGACCTTGAATTCACCTTTTTTGATGTTAGTGCTCAATGAGAGCTTTTTCCAAGGAAAGTCTTGTTCAACGGCATACTTAGCCATCTGAATATAATCAAAGAGATCTACTTCTTCCAATGAAGGGGGAGTTTCACGAAGTCGCAGAATAGCACGCATATTCGCAGTCATTCGTGCAGAGCGTCGTATTTGCCAGCTTGACTGCTGCATCATAGAACGAACTGGCTCAGGGACTGCAGGCATTGTCTCTACAAGGCCGAGAGAGAATAATAAGCTCTGGTTAATATTGTTGAGATCGTGAGTCATCACCTCAAGATAGAGATTGGCACGCTCTCGCTCATCATGTTCTCTAGCCTCAGCAGATTTTCTTCTGTCGATATCAAGAGCCATAAGTCCTATATTGGAAGACTTGTCAGGATACTCTAAAAGGTTAGCAGTGACACTCACCCAAGTGGTTCTGCCATCCTTTCGTTGTAGTTGCATCTCAAAGTCCTCGAGATTCTTGCCTTGTGAAACTTCCGAAATGACCTCACTCAAAATTTCCTTCTTGTCCTCATCTGGGAGAAACGTAGCAAGATTTCTCCGAAGAAGTTCGTCCTCATAGTAGTCCAATAAACGGCATGCAGCTTTGTTGATTTGAAGAATATTCCCTCGTAGACTGAGTGTTATGTAAGCAATGGGAGATGAGTCGAATAGTGCCCTATAACGACTCTCAGAGGCATCTATCGCAGCTTCTAGTTCTTTTTGGATGGTAATGTCTC
Organism: Candidatus Thorarchaeota archaeon; assembly: GCA_016839275.1. GTDB lineage: Archaea > Asgardarchaeota > Thorarchaeia > Thorarchaeales > Thorarchaeaceae > SMTZ1-45. Next base: position 6,534 of record JAEOUM010000115.1, on the reverse strand, counting down.
TAACAATTCCAAGGATTGCAGGAAGACCTGATATCACGAAATAGGATGTACTAATTTCTACATCAAGCAGATCGCTTCCTTTCATCATGAGACAAGCTCGAAAACTAGGTTGGTCCAATTCACCCCAACGGAGAGCCTCTTGCCCCTCTTTGTAGTAGTGAGCTGTAGCAATATCGAGTATACTACTAACAGGCTTTCCGACGAGTTCACCATCTTCAAATCCAAGCATTCTATGAAGAGCAGGATTGACAATTGTCAATCGATCTTCTTGAATAACCATGATACCATCATTTGCCATCATGACCATATCTTCGAAGTGATTGTTATGGTCAGGTGCGCGTGTTGTATTCTCATGGTTCTGCAAGTTAATCACCACTTGGATTAGTAGTATATATCCGAAGGTGGAATTACGATTTCATTGAGGATAAGGTGATAACATGGATTATGTGGTTTCTTGTGCATGATGCGTTCCCTGTCAATCAAAAGAAGCGCAGTCCTACACAGATAATACTTGTTTGTCTGAAATAATTGCAGTAAGCAAATACCTCTTGGTCAAACAGATAACATTAAAACGTTTGTACAAATGTTTGAACGTTAATCGATGACGCTTATATATAGAATCATGATTGGTGATAATAGTGAGTAGACGGGCACAGAGTCCTATAAGATATGATGAAGAAGAGGTCTACAATGTGGTGGCTCTGTTCAAAGCACTATCAGATCCAACAAGACTTCAAATAATATCTGTCTTGAATCAGGAGAGTACCATGTGCGTTTCAGATATTGCACAGCTTTTGAGTATGTCAGTCAGTAGAGTGAGTCATCACCTAAGTATGCTGGAAAAGCTTGGTTTTACTCGTCATAAGCAGCATGGTAAACAGGTCTATTACACAATCGATGATGATTGTATCATTGATATACTTGCGAGGGCACAAGAACATGTTAGAGGTAGCTGAAGACACCTGTACGACATGTGGTAGCCCACAGGTAGTGACCAAAAGAAAACCAAAGAACTACAAATATGGCGTAGCCACATTCTCTGCAGGAATGCTGGGCATAGGTCTAATTCTAGAGCTTCTTGTTGTAGATTTGATTTGGATTTATGCTGTATTTCTCGCATCGATGCTCTCTGCTGGACAATTCGTCATTCCAAAGGGGCTTCGAGGACTCGCACGTCTTCGACTCGATCAACACTTTCTGATGACTTCTGCATCCTTTGGAGCAATGATTATTGGAGCCCCTGCTGAAGGAGCAGCAGTAATGTTTCTTTTTTATATCTCAATTTTATTGGAGGAGAAAGCAGAGGATAAAGTCAGAGAAGAGATACAGGCTCTTGTAGAACTGGAACCACCATCAGTGACAATCAAAGTAAATGGAACAGAAATCTGTACTTCTCCAGAAGATGTTCGGAAGGGAACCATACTAATCGTACGACCTGGAAACCAGATTGGACTTGATGGCATAATCAACCGGGGAGCTACATCTGTTAATCAATCATCGATCACGGGTGAATCTCTTCCGATACCAAAGTCCGTTGGTGATCAAGTATATGCGGGTACAATCAACCAAGAAGGTTACATCGAGGTTGAAGTTACTGAAGAATCAAATACAACAGTCCTTTCTAAGATTATAGAACTGGTGGATGAATCTCGTAGAAATAGAGCACCAACAGAAAAGGCAATCTCAAGATTTTCAGTGATTTATACACCGATAGTTGTGTTTTTCGCAATATTTGTAGCAATGATAGCAATCTTGCAAGGATTATCCATTACCGCGGCAACATATCGAGGACTCACACTTCTAGTAATCAGTTGCCCTTGCGCTTTCGCAGTTTCAATTCCGGTTAGTATGGTATCTGCAATTGCAGGCTCAGCAAGAAATGGAATCTTGGTAAAAGGGGCTATTTTCGTTGAGCAGATGAGTAAGACGGGAGTGGTGGCTTTTGACAAGACAGGAACGCTTACCGAAGGTGTACTGTCAGTCAAGGATGTTTGTTTACATAATGATTATTCTCGAGACCAAGTTTTGTCGACAGCAGCATCAATCGAAACGATGTCTGAGCATCCTATTGGAAGAGCACTTATTGAGGCAACAAATCGAGAAAATGTAGAGACGAGTCAAGCTTCGGATTTCCTTTCAATTCCAGGAAGAGGTGTTGTCGGTCAAATGGGTGAGATGAAGTACCTCGTTGGTAATCGAAGACTCCTTCTTGACAACAGAGTCCCTTTGGATGCAGAAGAGGTACATAATTGCGGAGCTGGAACAATGGTCTATGTGGCAAATAAAGCAGAGCACTTAGGTACAATCATTCTTTCAGATACTTTGAGGCCAGGAACGAAGCAAACAATCCAGAAACTCGAGGAAATGGGCATACATACAGTCATGTTGACTGGAGACAGTGATAATGTTGCTAGGGAGATTGCAGAAGAGATTGGTGTTGACGACTATCGAGCTGAGTTATTACCAGAACAGAAAGTAGATCTGATTAAGGAACTCAAGAAGAAGGGCATCACTCTAATGGTAGGCGACGGGATAAATGACACACCAGCATTAGCTGCAGCAGATGTTGGGATTGCAATGGGAGCTGTCGCATCAGACGCGGCAATAGAGGCTGCAGATGTGGCTTTAATGGAAGAAGACCTGACTAAGATTCCTGAATTGATTTTAAAGTCGAGGAAAACAATGCAAGTAGTACGTCAAAACGTCGCTACATCTCTCACTGTAAAAGCTGTAACAGGAATCCTTGCTAGCGTCGGCATTATGACCTTGTGGATGGCAATTGGAGTGGGTGATATGGGCCTCACATTTCTTGTCATAGCAAATGCCCTCAGACTAGCCAGAAAGAAGTAGCCTATAGATACGAGTTCATAGCTTTAGCTGCAATTCCTAAAAACAAGACTGTCAGGCTGATAGTGTATAACGGCAATATTTCAAGAATATTCTGACTATCAGCAAAGAGAGCGACTATTGCAATCATAAGTGCCCCCAGTGATAGGTTGATGATGGGGTACGAGAATGCTAGTGGTACGGGCAAAGTACGAGGATCATTGGTCAAGACAGGCACATAGGCTCCCACCGCTATACCAATAGCTGTGAATAGTATTGTTAGAGGAGCAGCAAGTGTAATGAGTGCAAGGTATCCTTCAATTCGCAGAATGTAGATTAGCAATCCACATGCAGGAATCACAGCAATACCAACTTCAAATAGACTCAGTAAAAATTTAGCCAAGACAATATCTCTGGTTTTGAAAGGACTAGCTTTCAAAAGATACACATTTTCTTTCTCATCAGCAAAACTCAACATTGATGTCACGCTAGACATCTGAATGAGAAGAATCATCATCAATAGAAACGCAGGCACGATCGCAAAAGCAAGGTTGGCAGGAATTTGAATTGACCTAAACCATTCTGGGCGGAAGACGTTCAAGTAGACTACAAAAATCGTCCCTGCAACTACGTAGACATACTTCCAAATCTGAAATGGAGAGCGCAAACGGGTATAGAAGTCCTTCAGCATTATCCAGACCATAGGGTCTCTAAAACGAGTGTTTGAGAAATCAACTTCGCCACGAGCAAATCGACTAAAATTGCCTTCACTCTCATCGCGACCTTTTGCGAGAGAAAACTGCTCATAGTAATCATAATTGCAGATGTTTGCTGTAAAAAGGAATGCAATCATGTAGACAATGAACTGAAGTTCGAAACCAATTATAAAAGATATATCTAATGAAAACAATCCAGTCATCTCGGTCAGAACCATCGTAAAGGCATTGGAGGGCACCAAAAAAGCTAGACTGAATGTTGAAGTAAACTCAGGGAGTACGGGAAGCAAAGTTATTCCGCCTAAGAGTGCAGCGACCATAAAACGTAGACGACTTCGTGTTCTTTGCTCGATTTTAATTCTGATATACGAACTTATAGCTCCAAGAAAATAATTTGTTTCTAGCAATAGGATAAAGCACATGATCAAAAAGGAAGCATTGAAAAATAGGAGATTGGCTTCTGTTAGTAGAGGTAGAACTGCCAGCATACCTAAAAACACAAAGACTATTCTTCTGACTATGCGACGAACATAGTTACTGATGAAAACTTGGTAGGGAAGAACGGGGGCTGGTAGTAGAATATTCTCCTGAATTGAAGTGAGTCCAGAAGCAGGCCCGAGCCCGAAAAATCCACTCACGACGGAAGAAGCGCTCAAGAGCCCTATTGCTGCAAATAGCATACCCCTATCGATAATATCTTCTAGGACTGAGCCTAATTGAAGAAACACAGGTGTTAAAGTCAGCATTGATGAAACGACCATACTCACGAAGAAGATGCCAAATACCGTAACGCAATAGAAAAACAGCATAGAAGGCGTTGTGATTGTCTGCTTGAATTGATTGACAAGCATTCGAACTTCAGTCCAGAGTAGCTGGTACATTCTTGACTTCATCGTGTCCACCTACTGCGGGATTCCACCAGTCAAACCTAGGAAAACTTCCTCAAGATTTCGTGCATCCTTATGATATTGCAAGAGCGTGTCAAGAGTTCCACGCCCTACTACATCACCTTCATTCATGATAACGAATCTATCGCAGAGCTCTGCTGCTACTTCTAAGATATGAGTTGAAATGAGAACTGCTGAACCCTCACTTCGAAGGCGTTTAATCAATGCTTTGAGATTCCAAGCGCCTCTTGGATCAAGTCCATATATGGGTTCATCGAGTGCGAGGACATATGGAGGATTTCTCACGAAAATTCCTACGATTAGTACTCGTTGGAGATTTCCCTTAGATAATGTACCAATATACGCATCTAGAAATTCATCGAGCTGGAATACATCAACATACTTTCGCATTCGAACGAGAGCAATTTCGGGTGGTACATCATAAATCCGTGACATGAACATGATATATTCCCGCGCAGTAAGACTTGGATAACAGGTGGGCTTTTCCGGGATATATCCAATGCAATGCTTTGCTTTGACGGTTTCGGAGAACATATTGAAACCATTAACCTTCACTGCACCTCTCGTTGGTTTGATGATTCCAGTGAGGATACGAAGTGTTGTTGTCTTGCCAGCTCCGTTCGGGCCAACAAGGCCTACGATCTCCCCTGGATTGACCTTTAATTCAAGATCTCGTACTGCAACCTTCGAGCCAAATCGTTTCTCCAGATGCTCGATTTGGATGGCAGGTGAATGAAGCTTTCTCGCCTGGGCAGTTTCTGGTTCCCGACGTTCAAACTCCAGCAAGATTTCTTCAATAAGCCAGCTTCGTCTGATCGCACGTTTTGAAAGCGGAATCTTAAGCACCCTTGCTAATCTTAGGAGTTCCTCGCTCTTCATTCGAATGATATCACTCTGTTCAATCCCGTTAATGTTCGCTCCCGCCTTTCAGTCAAATTGCCTATTGGTTCGGAATATTTTCAACAATAATAAGTCAATGGTTCAAGTACAGATGTACTATCTACTATGAAATTTCAAAGGACCACGAATGAAATGTATGCGTTTTTGTAGATGAAGATCCCAATCAATTACTTTAGTCGTCAGTGGTATAACATCAACTCCAGCATCAAATGCTGCACGTAGAGCATCACCAAATGCTGAATCATTCTCATCATGAGGAGAGAAGGTGATCGCATCAGGTCGCTGAATGACGAAAATGATAGCTGCTTTGGTAGCGATCCCCTCCTTCAACGCTCTAGCGAGATGCTTCAGATGTCTTGTACCTCTCAGTGTTGGAGCATCAGGAAAGAGAGCTTGACCATCTTCCACAAGTGTACAAGATTTAACCTCAATTAGTGTGATGGTATCATCGCCCTCTAAACGAAAGTCGAACCTTCCTTCATAAAGTCGAGGTTCGGGAATCACCTTATGGTAGTCAGAGAAATATGATAGCGAATGCGTTTCAAGAAGTTTACGAACAAATCGATTGGGAAGATTGCTATCGATTGACACCAAAATTCCGTCATGTAGGACTCCAATCATGTCGTAGTTAGTCTTTCTATGTGGAGCAGAATTCTCACGTAAATATACTGATTTACCAGGTATCATAAATTCATACATTCTACCGGGATTCGGCACAAATGATTCTACAGTTCTACCATCAATGTCAACCTTCGCAAGGAATCTGTTTGGTCGTTCAATGAACCTTCCATTCAATATGTTTCCTTGACCAGACACTTGTGAAGCACTCCTTAGCCATTTCAAGATTAATTTTGGATTAATATTAGTTCACATCTAGTCGCAGGCTCATTAACGCGAAAACCTATGTACTGCCTAGTTAATATTATACAACTTCTTGAGGCTGTATTCAAATGAAGATTCGAGTTCTATTCGTGGATGATAACGCAGAGCTTTTGGATATCGCTAGAATTCTCTTCCAACAGACAGATCCAAATCTTGAATTGGTTGTTGCAGCGTCTGTGAAAGATGCCCTTAAGATTCTAGAAGAAGAGGAAATTGATATTATTATATCGGATTATCTTATGCCCGATGCGACTGGTCTCGATTTCCTAGAAGCTCTACGATATGCTGGCGATGACATTGGA
>JAEOUM010000114.1 GCA_016839275.1 Candidatus Thorarchaeota archaeon | reverse complement strand
GTCAGCCGCAAGTTGAACTTGACAGGTGTTAAGTCAATCACATCACGGGCTAGAGAAAAGCTCACTGGTGCAGGCGGAACCCTTGATCTACCAGAAGAGTAGAGTACAAGTTCTAGCCGACCACTATCTTTAAAGGTATAGGTCTGCTGGAGCCGAAAAGTACCTGCAGGAGGCAAGATATGAATGCCTAGCACATTTCTCAAAGCTCTATCACCATTTGTCAGGATAATGCCTGAAGTAAAGGCGCCTGACAGAGAGGTCTCTTTTAGAGAGAAAATCGTTTGGACTGCTATAGTGCTCATTATCTTCCTTATCATGTCGCACTTGCCATTGTATGGCGTGGATAGGACAGTAGGGACAGATTATCTATGGGCAATGCGAGTCATTCTCGCATCCACAAGGGGCACATTGATGGAGCTAGGAATAGGACCAATAGTCACTGCAGGTCTGGTCATGCAGCTATTATCTGGCTCAAAGATTATCAATGTGGATTTTGGAGACCCAGAGGACAGAGCTCTCTTTACCGGAGGTCAGAAAGTACTGGCTCTGTTCATGACCGGATTCCAAGCAATTGCATATATCTCGGGTCAAGCATATGGGCAACTAACGCCTATGAACTCCCTGCTAGTATTTCTGCAACTCTTCATGTCAGGAATCATTGTAATCCTCATGGACGAACTTGTTCAGAAGGGCTGGGGTCTTGGATCAGGTGTTTCGCTCTTCATCATGACTAATGTCGCAGGACAGGTCCTTTGGAACATGCTTGACTTTACACAGGTCGAAGGCACAGGTCCAGATGGTTACATCGGTGCTGATGGAACAACAGCCACAGGACTACCGAAGGGTGTCATCGCTGCAATTCTTTCGAATGTCTTGAGAGCGGTTGGAATTGGCACAACAGCTGGACAGCCTGTTGATGCGGCATGGCTGTTCGTGCGGGATGGATACACCCCTAGTATTTTCTCGCTCATCATCACCTTTGTCATCTTTGGGGCTGTCATCTGGATGGAATCAGTACGCGTTGAGATACCGCTTCAATATGCAAAGTATCGGGGTATGAAAGCACGATATCCAATCAAACTCCTCTACACTTCGAATATTCCAGTCATTTTGGCACAAGCGCTCTATGCAAACATCCTGTTCTTTGGACAGATGATCTGGGGAGCTTTCAATAGTGAGAACAATAATCCCTTCCTGAATTGGTTAGGTACGTTCCATAAGGATGAGGCATCAGGGAGAATGATAGCAGACTCCGGTCTATCACGCTATATCACGCCGCCACAGGGAATATTCAACCTGAGTACGGAACCGGACTGGGCGCTCCATGTGATTATCTATTTCGCCCTCATGATACTCCTCTGTTGGGGTTTCTCTAAGGTGTGGGTGGATATCTCAGGTATTGCACCTCGTGATGTCTCTCGACAACTACTCAACTCAGGGTACATGGTCCCTGGTTTCAGGACCAGCGAGAAGGTCATGGAGAGGCTACTTGAGCGCTACATCCCGGTTGTTGCAGGGCTCGGGGGATTCCTCATCGGAGTGCTTGCAGCCACTGCAGATGTTCTGGGTGCTCTAGCTAGCGGAACAGGAATATTACTGATGGTATCGATCATAAAACAATACTACGAACAGATCGCTAAGGCACAGCTATCCGAGATGGGCGGCGAAGGCGTAGCTGGTTTGTTAGGGATATTGTAGAACAAATAGGGGTCCACAGTGACCCCTTTCTTTTCCATTTCTTGATACGCTTCATACCATGGTGTATTTATGGGAGCCTCTGTATATGTTCACAATGAGGTTAGAGAATTGCCAACGAGTCTCACAGTAGGAACAGCAACTGCGAAAAGAGGCGAACTCAAGAAGGGTGTCATCAAAGGAATCGAGCTCAACACAACCACTTCCATTGATATTCCCGTCTTGGTGATGAATGGAGAGAAGGACGGGCCTACTCTGCTCATGGTGTCAACGCAGCATGGTATTGAGATACAGGGAATCGAGGTCATTCTCAAAATAATGCGAGAGCGAGTCAATCCAAAAAGCCTGCGAGGAGCAATAATAGGAATCCCAGTTGAAAATCCGCTTGCCTTCATGCACCACCAGTATCTCTCGTGGATAGACAATCTTGACCTGGGGGGTGGAGGAAGTGCAAGTCCTCTGACTGCAGACCAGCCCTCTGGAACGGCAACAGAAAGATTGGCCCACGCTCTGTGGGAGGAAGCATGGAGCAAGGCAGACATGGTCGTCAATATACATTGTAATGTGAGACCGGACTCGCTCTTCTTCACTGAGATTAATATTGGGAATCCATCGACAAGAGAAAGCCTTGAGAGAATGGCCAAAGCGTTCGGTGTGACAAATGTCGTTGAGAGCGTACCCCTCAAAGAGAAGGCACCGGACACCCTCGCAAATTTGGCTGTCAAGAACAGCGTTCCAGACATACTGATTGAACTCATCGACGGTCGCTGGATATCAGAGCCCTCAACAACGGTAGGTATCAGGGGGGTTCTTAATATCATGAAAGAGTTCGATATGATCGATGGCAGTATTGAGAAACAGAAGGGCATAACCATCATACCCGGTGTTTGTACCTTTCATGGGATTGTAAGAGCGAATAGAGGCGGGCTCATTCGATTCAAGAAGGCACCAGGTGCGTTTCTGAAGAGAGGAGACATATTTGCAGAGATCTATGACCTCTATGGCGATGTCCTTGAGCAAGTGAAAAGCCCGGTTAATGGATATATTTGGGCATACCCATGCGGAGATATCTTGGGCACACCAGGCAGTCTGCAGGCAGTACAAACTGGAGCCAATATTGCATATGCCTTTACTTCGAGCGATAAGTGATAACTGGAAAGCGCACATGATGACAAGGAGGTTTTCCATACGAAATGGCGTAACCGTCTGAAGTACGATCCATTGCCGCAATTCGAGGGCGTTGATAACGATGCTCTTCAATATCAGGTGTTACGAGACCTTCGAGGAGTAGATCCAGGTCCAGTTACTTCCCTCTGGAATCTGCAATCCGTGCAAAGAATCCTTAGAAAGCAACAAGAGGATGGCTCTTGGAAATATCCTAAGAAGAAGACAGACCCAATCGAAGTTTCAGGATACAAACAACTTGAAACCTTCCGGCAGCTTGGTATACTTGTTGAGAAGTATCTCCTGAATAGAAACCATCCCGCAGTGCAGAAAGCTGCAAATTTCCTTTTAAGTTGTCAGACCGAGGAAGGCGACTTCAGAGGTATCTATCGAAATCAGTACAGTCCAAACTATACTGCTGCGTATCTTGAGATTTTGATTAAAGCAGGATTTATTGATGACGAACCTATAGAGCGAGGCCTTCAATGGTTACTCTCCATTCGCCAAGATGATGGAGGATGGACAGTGCCTCTTCGTACTGAACATCTGAGGTGGGGAGAGGTAATAAAACTGACAGAACCTGTGCAGCCAAGGAGAGAGAAACGCTTCTCGCAAATGATCACCGGTGTGGTTCTAAGATCTTTTGCAGTCCATCCTAAATACAACCGTCATGCAGATGTTTTGCTGGCTGGTGAGAGACTTACTACCCAGATATTCAAGGCAGATAATTACACGGACAGAAAAGCACCTGAATACTGGACTAGAATCACATTCCCATTCTGGTTTAGTGATGTCTTATCTGTGTTGGACACTCTTTCGAGATTAGGATTCTCTGCAGATCAGCAGAATATAAGAGATGCAATAGATTGGTTTGTGAGTCAACAGAAGAGCGACGGGAGCTGGAATTTGTATCTTCTTAAGGGAGCAGGAGACAAGAATACTAGTTTCTGGGTTGGACTTGTTATATGCAGAATGCTCAAGCGTTTCTTTGGATAGTACTGTAAGCCTTGCTTAAGATGCATAGAAGGAATTATAACCACCTCATTCGACCGTGCCGTCAATTTCTGAGTCGAAGGTGAGTCCACTCGATGAGTGAGTCAAGAAATGTTGTCATTGTGACTGGTATTCCAGGTGTCGGAAAGACAACTGTGATCAATACTGCTGTGGAAATTTGCAAGCAAAAACATGGCGAAGACGTGCTAGTCTTGAACTTTGGTACAGAGATGTTTGAAGTGGCATCAAAGGCAGGTCAAGTCAAAAATCGTGATGAGATGAGAAAAATGCCTACTTCTCAGCAACGGGATAACCAGAGGCTTGCTGGACAAGCAATAGCCGAGAAGGCTCGAAAAGCCAAAGTGATTGTGGACACTCATACCCTCATCCAGACGAATAATGGGTACCTGATTGGTCTTCCTGAGTGGGTGGTGCGAGCAATCCAGCCAAAGACTGTGGTACTTATCGAGGCCGACTCCGAGAAGATAGCGGGTCGAAGAAGTAGTGATGAAACACGGACTCGTGATTCTCAAGCAATCAGTGATATTCAAATACATCAAGAGATGTGTAGGGCAGCAGCCATTTCAGTAGGAACCCTCACCGGAGCCACGGTAAGGAGAATCATGAACCGAGAGGGTAAAGTTGAAGAAGCCGCTGCTGAATTGGCTCAGACGTTAATGGAGTAGAAACAGGTGCAGGATCTCTTCACGGACTTTGCAATATGGTTTGCAACGACATTTCAGCTGTTCCAGAAGCCACCCTTTTCTGGGTTATTCATTATGATTGTGTCAGTCGTTGTATCGACATTGAGTAACTTAGCAATGAGACGGTTCTCTGATATGCGACGACTTCAACGCCAACAGCTGGAAATCAAGCAGTACCAAGAGATGGAGAAGGAGGCGAAGAGAACCCAGAACGAAAAACTACTCAAGAAAGTAAAAAGAAGAAAGGCATACATTGACAGAATCCAACGCGAGCAGTTGAGCTCTCGATGTAAGCCATCTCTGATATTTCTCATTCCATTCATGCTTATCTTCACAATACTTAGAGGCTTTTATACAATAGACGGCACAGAACAGATAGTTGCGGTAATACCATTCAATCTGCAGAAAGTGCTGCCATTTCTAGTAGGTATGGGCGGTAGAGCTACCGAAGCAGGCTTTGGTCTGACATATTACATCTTCTACTTCATCGTAGGCCTTGGCCTCTCTAGCATTCTTCAAAGAATCATGGGCACCCAAGTCATGACACCTCAGACCTAGTGATTCATAAACGACCCACCGCTTTGCTTAAAAGAGAGCTGCCAAGGGATTCAGTGGAATAATATAGGAATGGTGTTGAATCATGGCACGACCCGGTCAACTAACAAGAGGAAGAGCAAATCGAATGATTAAGACTCCAGGTGGCAGAAGAGTCGTACATAGACAGAAGTTCTACAAATCTGGAGGTATCTGCCCCATGACCGGATCGCAGCTTCAGCTTCCAAAGAACTCGTTATATCGACTAAGCAGAAAAGCAAGTCGTTCATCAAAACGGCCCAACCGTCCTTACGGTGGAGTACTGTCACCCGCAGCTGTTCGTCGTTCGATAATCGCAAAAACCCGAGAGTAGAAAGATGAAGCGAGTCATCACTATTGGCGGGCTTCATGGAACAGGAAAGAGCTCTGTCGCGGATGCTGTCGCAAAGAGGTTCAATTTGAGGAGAATCTCTGCAGGTGCCACATTCCGACAACTAGCGAAGGAGAGAGGGCTGACCTTAGAGGAGTTCTGCCGCGTAGCTGAGGGCGATGAGGAAATTGATAAGTTAATTGATGACACCCAGAGGAAAGAGGCAAAAAAGGGCGATGCTGTCATCGATGGTCAGCTTGCAGCGTGGATGGCAGGAGAATATGCAGACCTGAAGATACTTTTAACCGCACCCCTTGATGTAAGAATCAAGCGGATAGCCGCGCGAGATGGTGCTGAATTTGAGTTTGCTCGGCGGGAAACCATTCAGCGCGAAGGCAGTGAGAAAGCAAGGTATCTTGAGTACTACAAGGTGGATGTTTCAGACCTATCTATCTATGATCTTATTCTCAATACAGGAAAATACTCTCTTGATGGAGTTAGCAAGATAATAATTGCGGCTGTTGAAACATATTTTGATCTTGAAACAAAATAAGACCTATGCAGGTCCTAGCGGAAAGCTCATATTGTGAACAAAAACAAGTGACGGTATTCTCCCAGTCCAGAGGGATGATACACCGAGGTGACTTGGTTGCAGACTATGGACAAGGTGAGGTGTGATTGATATGAATTTGTACGATATTGGTAGAATCTGTGTGAAGGTGGTAGGTCGAGAGACTGGAAGCCACTGTGTCATCGTGGAGATTACGGATGATAGTTATGTAGTCATCACTGGACCTAAGAATCTTAGTGGAGTCAGACGGCGTAATTGCAATACTCGACATCTTGAGCCACTAGAAACTGTGCTTCCAATCTCCAAAGGAGCGGATGACGAATCTGTTGCAAAAGCAATTGAGGAAGCAGGTCTTACCGACAAATTCCGACAGAAAATTCGATTTGAGTTCTAGACAAGAATAGATATTAAAGGAGTGTCTGTGATTGGTGGGCCTTCTGCCTTCAGACCAACCTCGTGAAATTATTCAAAGAGCATCAGACACGACGAATCCAGAGTATGGATTCTCTTCGCTTGATAATCTCCCTATCGAATATCTCCTCGAGAATGGTGTTATAGTCCTCGACAAACCAGCAGGGCCAACAAGCCATGAGGTTGCGACTTGGGTCAAGAAAATACTCAATGTAGATCGTGTGGGTCACGGAGGAACGTTGGATCCAGGTGTAACAGGTATTCTCCCGACAGGTATAGGAAATGCTACGAAAGCTATGCAAGCGCTTCTTCCAGCTGGAAAAGAATATGTCTGTGTTCTAGAACTTCATCACTCATCACCAGAAGAAGAGATACAACGAGTTATTCAAGAGTTCATAGGTAAAATCTATCAGAAACCTCCACTCAGGTCATCAGTGAAGCGTGTTTTACGAGTTCGTGAAATTTACTATAATCAAATCATCGAAATCAAAGGAAGACTTGTCCTCTTTCGAGTTGGATGCGAAGCAGGAACCTATGTTCGAAAGCTCTGCTTTGATATAGGAGAAGCTCTTGGTGTTGGAGGGCATATGAGAGAGCTTCGTCGAACACGGGTTGGAGCATTCAAAGAGGATATACATCTGTGTTCATTGTATGACCTCAAGGATGCCTATATCTTCTGGAAAGAGGATGGAGATGAAAAGCTCCTTCGTAAATATCTCTTGCCGGTGGAATTCGCCCTTAGTCATCTTCCTTTTATTCAGATACGCGATTCTGCAGTCGATGCAATATGTCACGGTGCAGACCTAGCTGCAACAGGAGTGGTCACGCTAAACACTGGCATCGTGAAGGGAGACCTAATCCTCCTTAAGACTCTGAAGGGAGAAGCTGTTGCATTAGCCAGGAGTAATGATATTAGTGAGAGAATAGCCAAGGCAAAAAGCGGGATTGTGGCTACTAGCGAGCGAGTTTTGATGGTCAGAGGAAGATATCCTCAAATGTGGAAGAAACATACTGATGTTGTCAATTAGAAAATTAATCATCTTTTTATGAGTTACATTCGAGTGAATAACGTAGCTCTGGAGCAGAAGCGCAACTGACGGTACTCATCCTCAGGGATGAGAGCTGAGGAAACTCCCGACTCATGTCGGCGCCGGTCCAACGAAAGAAGGGAGGCGAGAGCCTCGCTCTGGGAACAGAAACGACACCTCCGAACGGGCGTGACAATGATACAGACTTGAATCTGTTGAGGACTCGTTTGGCTTGGTTGAAACGGCCCATCACCGGTTGAGCAATTCCAAGAATACACTGTTGATGTGTCGACCTGAGGTGTAGGGTAGGAAGCTTAGTTCGATGTTGCAAGATCTCATAACGGTAACGAGATGAGATGGAACAGAATTGGGGTTACTCTCTGGACCAGAGCTACATTATATTTTTCAATCTCTCTATAATTCCATGTACTCTTTCTGAACTTGAACAACTTCACCGCTTGTGGAGCATCTTGAATAATCCTCTAAAAGATCATGATTCAGTGTTATGAAGGAGGGACCCCATTTGAAGATTGACATCGTATCCTCAGCAAGTTCTTTGAATCCGGCGATGTAGAGAGCTGCAGCAATAGCCTCAGCAGTGGAGAGTTTGATTGGTTTGTATGTATTGATAGGATTAGCTGCAAGTAGGTAGGGTAGTGCCCTCTGTACACCTAGTCTGGAACTTGCAAATATCTCTTCAGCCTTCTTCCAAGAACAATCGAGGGCAACGAGACCTGAAACAAGCAGGGCATCCCTATCAGCCCTTGAGAATGCAATTTCTGATACAGGATTGAGAACAACACCTCCACGAGGGATTTGGCTCATACTAGTTAGAATCTGACTTTTCTTCATTCTACTAAGTCGTATCCCTGTGCATTTCTTTGGAGCACACTGTCCAGCATGATAGATGAGGATTCTCGGTTTTGTAGTCACTCTAGCTTCACCAATTGTATCATCCAAAAAGGGTAAAGGATTTCTGTGTTGTCATAAGCCTCAACAGAGAGGAAATACTGAGAATGCACTACGTACCAGGAATCTCATGCGAGATCTGCAGTGAGGAAGGTAGACAGCTTGTATCTTGTAAGATGTGTGGAGCGGGTGTATGCAATGAATGTATGGACAGCGATGAATTATGCCTGAATTGTAAAGAGGCTAGATGCCATATATGCCAAGAATATCTTGCTTCGCGAGCATGTAATATCTGTGGTAGCCTTGTGTGTGAGGACCATGGAATAAAAGTGGATGAGTCTACTATCTGCAATAATTGTCGGAAGAGAGTGGTATGAGCATTAAGGAAATCCACATTGGCCTTGACGATATCGACAGTCCGCAAGGTGGCTGTACAACACACTTTGCAAGCCAGTTAGTAGAATATTTCACAAAAGAGCACGCAGAGTGGAAAGACTATCCTCGGCTAGTTCGACTTAATCCAGGGATTCCCTATAGAACCCGTGGCAATGGAGCTGTCGCACTTCAATTTCTCTTCGACGTTGGTCGGATTAATGAGATGATGGAGTATATCGAACAAATGGTGCACAACTACGTAGATGAAACATACCCCAACACAAATCCCGGTGTTGTGGTCATTGCAGAAGAGATACCTGCAGATGTTCGAGTCCTCTCACGACAAGCGCTATGGCGGACGGTTCCCATAGATTTAGCGCGTAGACTTGTTAAGAGGAACAACATAGTCCACTATGAGGGAGGAAATGGGAGGGGGCTGATTGGAGCGCTTTCAGCTGTTGGGAACGCTCTTGAGGAGGACCATACTTACGAGTTCATTGCATATCGTGCGATGGACCAATGTGGACAGAAGCGAGCTGTGGATTTAGAGTCGGTACTTGAGATGGTCAACAGAATGGGAAATAAGGTCTTTTCGAATGTTGATCCAACAGATGGGAAACTTTTGATAGAACCTCATGGCCCGGATCCAGTTATCTTTGGAATTAGAGGTGAAACCGCAGAAGATGTTAGGGACGCAGCAAATCTTGTGAAAAGTGGGCAAAATATTGATAGATGGATGATTTTCAGGAGTAACCAAGGAACAGGAGAGCATCTCAGGTATACATCCAAGATACAAGACTTGAGACCGTACATGGCATCCATTGTTCACGGTTTTGTAGAGAGTCGTCCAAAAATAATAGATGGCGGTCATGTGGTATTCGGTGTTCGGGATGGCAGGCAGAGAATAGACTGTGCTGCCTATGAACCCACACGAAGCTTTAGAGAAGTGATTAAGGCACTACGTATTGGTGATGATATCAAGATTCATGCCAGTGTGAGACCTAGTTCAAGATAACATGGTCTTACTCTCAATGTCGAAGGCCTAGAGATTCTCAACCTCGAAAAGGAGATTCGGTCATTGAATCCGGTTTGTCCACACTGCCTAAAGCGAATGAAGAGTGCTGGAAGTGATAAGGGGTATAAGTGCTTCAAATGCGGTTTCAAGGATCGAACCGCAGTCAAGATTGAAACACCGGTAGAGAGAACCCTCAAAAAAGGTCTATACCTGCCACCACTTAGTGCGCAAAGGCATCTCACACGCCCAAGAGTTAGATTCGAATTACGAAACTCGGGAAAACCACAGTATCTAATCAACAAATGGCATTGTCCTTGAATGCTTGTTAATTGAGAGGAATATTGGATTTACAGGTCTATACTCGTCTTCCGCGACGACCGCCAGCCTTTCGTGTTCCATCGTGTGGTACAGGTGTGACTTCATCAATGATACCTATTCTGAGGCCAGCTCTGCTGAGTGCACGGATTGCAGCTTGCGCACCAGGACCTGGAGTTTTGGGACCAGAACCACCAGGAGCTCTCACACGGATGTGAATACCATAGACGCCCTTATCCTTGGCTTCCCTTGCTGCTTGAAATGCAGCCTGCATTGCAGCATGCGGCGAGGACTCGTTCCTATCCGCCTTAACCATCATACCACCTGTATGTCGTGCCAAGGTTTCTGCGCCAGTTATATCTGTGATTGTTATTATCGTATCATTGTATGACGCAAATATGTGAGCAATAGCCCACTTGTCTCTCTTCTCTTCCTTACTCAAGATCCTCAGCTCCTGTTGACTCGTTATTATCGTCTCTTAGGGGTTCTCGTTCATCATCAGTTTCCACTGGAATACGTCGCCGTACTGGTCGTTCTACCTCGATTTCCTCAGGAACTGCAGTAATCCTTGTTGCGGCGTCAGAAGCGGCAATTCGGGCTGGATGTGACTGATCGTTCAATGCAGATTTTGTAGTGTAAGTGATATGCTCTTCTTCAGCTATGGTAATCAATCGTGCAGGTGTGGTTACTCTGCTATTGTCTAATCCAATGTGCCCGTGCGTCACTAGTTGTCTAGCATGATGCATGGATGCGGCTAGACCCTTTCGGAATACAATAGTCTGTAATCTACGTTCAAGCAGGTTTTCTAATGTCAGGTCTAGAACGCTGTCAAGTGTCAGTTCTCCTGAGAGGATACCAATTCTGCTAAGCTTGTCAACAAGATCTTTCTCTAGATGGGCTCTTTCTGAAGGCGGTAGAGCCAATAATGTTCTTGCTTGTCGGCGATAATTGGAAAGTTCGGTCCTATGCATCCAAATCTCTTTTTTATTCCTTAGGCCGAATGTGCCAACCAATTGAAGTTCCTGCTCAAACCGGTCAGTATCAAATGGACGTTTTGGTGTTACGTACTTTTTCTTCTGGCTGCGTGGATCTCCCATATTTCATTCCTCTCTATTCTTTCTTCCTTGACACACCAACAGCCACGCCACCACGTCCAGTTGTCCTTGTGTGTTGACCTCTTACCTTAAGACCAAGCGCATGCCTTGAACCTCGCCAGGACTTGATTCTGCGTAATCTGTCAATATCATTTCTATTAGCAAAGTCTAGATCTGAACCAGTCAGGTGCAGCATCCTACCGCTCATTCTATCTCTAGGGCGGTTTATGAACCAATCAGGAAATCCTGCGCTAACAGGATTCTCGAGGATAGCCTCAACTGCATCAATGTTTTTGTCGGTGATGAATCCGAGTCTATCATTAGGATTCATTCCAAGATGTGCGAGAATGGTCTTAGACATCCTGAGACCAACACCTCTAATACGAGTAAGCCCTTGGATTAGGCTCTCTTGGCCATCTATGTCGGAACCACCAATACGAACAATGTGCTTGTAATCTTCAGACACGGTCTATAACCTCATTCTGACTGGCTTTGGCTAGTTCGCCTCCTTTGGATTCCTTATAACCATTACCATAGAGAACTGATTTTTGAAGGTCTTTTTAGCCCCCAGAAAGGTTGGATTAATGGGGAAAGCTGTGTCATCTGAACCTGTCATTACACCTAGTACATTATCTAATATCCCGATTGTTCTCAAACGGATACTAAGTGAAACGATTCAAAAACAAGAGGGGAAGAAACGTAAAAGCACATTAATCTCAAGCAATAATCTCGCAAACAGGTTCATCCATCTGCAGTGGGGGATTAGACCCTCGCAACGTAGACACTATAAAGATCTCTTTTCTGCGGTGAGAGAACAGTGTCGCAATCTCTTTCAATACTATGTTAGACAAGGAAAGATCATTGACAAGAAACCGAATGCAGAGCATTGGTATTCTGTGTATAAGTTTGATGAGGTACGGGGCAACCTCATCCTAGGATTTTTGTATGTTGAAGAAGGTTCAGTGGTCCCATGCGGATGTGGAACTAGTTTCTGATTGATATAGGACCGATATGACCGTTCACAGATGAAAACTGCCTTAGTATTATAGTGAAGACCCACCTGAGTTGATAACAGAGCTCATTCATCTACCTTTTCTCGTATTCTTCTTCAGCTGTGAATCTTAGAAGTTCCTCAGTAGGCAGCTTAGGCAGAGGGATATTGACATGCTTTGCAACCGTGTTGAGTAGGAGTTTCAGAATATCATCTCTGTACGCCATATCTATGGCAACCAGGGGGTATGTTTTTGCCCCGATGATACGCTCAATGATTGAGGGGTCGAGGGCATTGGGCAGGTCCTGTTTATTAGCAATGACAATTATTGGAACATGGGGAGCATCACGACAGATCATTTGGAACATTTCTTTTGAAACCGAGAGGTTAGGAAGAGTTGAATCCGTGAGTAGGAACACGATATCTGCGCCTTGGAAGTATAATTTCCAAAGTGTTCTAAATCGCTCCTGACCCGCGAAGTCCCACAGGACCAAGCTATAGTTCGCAAAATGTATGATTTCAATGACCTGCATCGTTAGAGCAAGAGCAGGAATATACTGAAGAGGCGGACGTCTTCCCATAATAAGATGCAATGTTGTTGTCTTGCCCACGCTGTCCTCCCCAACCAAAGCAATCCTCAGCTTTGAATGGACAAAGGGATTGACGAGCATCTCATAATTCGCCTTGACATACGCAATCTTCTTCCTCTCGATTATCTCATGGAATACATTTGCTGCTGTGGAGATTTTTGCGTTCACTGTTTCTTCATTTTCATCCACGTCAGCTATAAAAACCAGGAGCAGGCCAGAAGTGATTTCACGGGCATAATACCTGTTTCCCGCAATGGACAGAGAAATGTCATCGCAATCATTGGAATCCTTCTTCAGATGTTCTCTCGCAGATAGAAACTCACCAATTTCGCTCTCCGGAACCTGAAAGATCCAGTACTGAGAATGAGCCAAGATTCTTTTGCTCTTGATTCTCAGGAGGATGGTGCTGCGAATCATCTACTTTCGACCTCATCAGGCTCTATTCCAAGGGATTACAAACTTAAAGGTGAAGGTTTCCACGTATCCAGAGAGTCAACACAGTCCTATCATTTAAGACAAATTCAGACAGAATCAAACTGAGTTCTTAGCCAGATCCTATCAATGATATAATACAATCAGCGGTTGGTGCAGTTTACAGCATTCTATGTCGATATGCTTATTTGAGCATATGAGGGTAGTAGAATAGCGTTCGAAGGGTGGTGTTGTCGTGTGACAGAATCTCAGGGAAAAGGATACAGAGGACATTACAGAAGCGTATGTATTGCTCTTTTTCTATTGTTTTTCGTGTCTTTTGCTTACGCTCAATCGTCTGTGGTTTTATATAGACCAGGCAGTCTAATTGAGGGTGTCGAATATAGCGGAATAACTCTGGCATCGACGGAGAATAGAATCGCTCTTGTTAAGCCCATTTTTTCTGCAACTGCCTACTCACAGGCGTTTTATTCATTCTACGGGAAGTATGCCTCGTTGCCTCTTGGAGAGTATGTAACAACAGATCTAAACCTCTTGAACAGGACAGTGGTTGACGAATGGGGTTGGAGCACACGACTCAATGCATGGTTTGGGAGTGATACAGCTCGCTCTCTCCACCTAATGCTTGGAGAAACAGTGACACTCATGGACGAAATTGACGTTGACAGTGGCGAGCTTTTCCACGATGGGGTGAGATTGTATGATGTCCTGATTCTAGGGTTTACGGAATACGTCACTGAAAGGGAGTACCTCTATTATAAGCAATTCGTGGCGTTGGGAGGCACACTGATTATAATGGATGCCTGCAACTTTCTAGCTGAGGTTACCTACTCCAATGGTTATCTAAGCCTGACCAAGGGGCACGGGTGGGAGTTCAATGGAACCCACGCCTGGAAATCTGATTACCATAGGTGGTATCAGGAAAACAAGAACTGGATTGGTGGCAACTTCTGGAAATACTGGACTGGTAGACATTACAGCGGTATCAGAGTTAACACAACAAATGCTATCAGCGACGCAATTAGAATCACGGTTGGTGAGAACATCTCCACAATCTACGGAGGCCATGAGGAGAATTATCTACAAAATCTGACAGAAACAGACATTATCGGGTACTGGAATCTCATAAATCCTGACGATTGTCCTGGCTATCCGGTAGCTGCCTATATGCACAAATACGGAGCTGGGACGGTAATCCACTCTGGAATAATGGCAAGCGATACAATCCTATCTGACCAGTTTCTTAGTGTATTCCTAGCCGCCTCTATAAGGTATGGTCTCACCGGAGAGGTCAGTCAATGGACATACCCCGAACCTCTTGTTCATTCTAACGATTTTGTGGAAACCACAGTAACAATATATGAGAGGAATGGAGGGCGGGCTTCTGGAACGATATCTGGTTTGAACTACTGTGAAATTAATTTCAACGCAACGACAGATGTTCTCAGGGACTGCTATCGATGCAACCTTGCATCCGTGATAGGTGAAATGGTCGAAGTGGTCGATACAGAGCATCAGGTATCTCATAGCACCATCATAAAGGCCCAGATTGTGAACGACACTTGCTGGCGATTAGACATAAACACATTTCTGTTTGCGAATGGAAACTATAGGCTAAATATTAATGCAACATGGGAGGGAATTCAACATTCCGTTGTTGTTTCCGAGTTCATAGAAGCACTGTATTTCAATATTCAAAATAGTTGGTGGATATTAATGATCCCATGGGCGGTGCCCTTGGGTGCTGTAATATGTGCAGCTGTCATCATAGTCACATATACCCGGTTTAACAAGACAAAATCCTGAAACTCTATTATTTCATGTTAGTAGTTATGCAACCAAGGGAAAAGATGAAAAGGGATATCGAAATCACCACTGGTAAGCCTGGGTAGCCAAGCCTGGTTTACGGCGACAGCCTGGAATCGACGGTTGTCTTACCGGCCTTCGGATAGACAGCTGTTCTCCTCCGGGAGGCATGAGAGTTACTCACTTTGAGTGACTTTGCCCAAGTTCAAATCCCATCCCAGGCGCCACTTCCTTTTCATATCATCCACTGCTACTAATTAATCCATAGAACTCATAACCGCTCTACAACTCGACGCCTTGCTAAGAGATACCTACTTGTTGCTTTTCTCTGGTAATCCAGTATAGGATACTTCGCCAACGTAGCTAATGTTCATCATCTCTCGAACACGGTCCGAGTCACGTGTGTGACCCAAGACCCATGCTAATTTCACAAGTGCTGCCTCTGAAGTCATGTCAAAGGCACTCATCGCTCCGACTTCCATTGCAGCTCTACCAACCTCATAGATTGACAAATCTGCCTGTCCAAATGCACATTGTGAGCTGATTACTACAAAACAGCCTTGATCGATTGCTTGTAGAATTCCTCCCGTGAGGGCATTCTCATCAGTAGGAATATTCCCAGACCCAAATCCTTCGATTATGATTCCGTGATACCCCATTTCCATGATTTTCGTAAGTGTTTGTGAGGGAATTCCTGGAAAGACCTTCAATAGAAATACTCGATCGTCAAGACGAGTGTCGAATCGAGGAATGAGAGCAGTATCACGTTTTTTACGCCCTTCGTAGAGAACAATCTCTCGGGCTAAGATTCCGATTGGTGATGGATCTACTGAGTCAAACGCATCGTAGGAATTGACCCGGACTTTCTTGGTTCGTGTAGCCCTATGTATCTCGCCATTGAACACAATGACTGTTTCACCCAAATCACCGAAGGCAGCAACCCGCATTGCATCAAGTAGATTCCTTGGACCATCACTCCAAGGTATGCTAGCTGGTATTTGAGCACCGGTGAAGACTATTGGTTTCCCAAAGTCCTGAATCATAAAACTAATAGCTGCGGAGGCATATGTCATCGTATCTGTTCCATGAGAGATGACAATACCTTGCAGGTCTTCAATCTCCTCGCTGACCTGTTTAATTGCACCTGCCAAAGTCTGCCAGTGATGAGGTTGAGCATTTGCAGAGTCGAGTTGGTACAGCTCTCTCTTGATGACCTCAATGTTACCCATGCCCTTTGGGAGCCTATCGAGAAGCTCATCCACAGCAAGTCCAGGTCGAAGTGCCTGTGTTCGTTCGTCATAGATACTTGAAATCGTCCCGCCTGTAGTTATCAGACATATTTTTGCGGTCTCATTAGAGGTCATCATGCATTCCCCATGCAGGAGTCACACTAGTAGATTTATTCATGTTGTGATATATATTCACTAGTTAGGTGATTGTGAATGCATGACCTTCTGGTCATAGGTGGAGGACCAGCAGGGGCAACCTGTGCTAGAAGAGCCGCAGAAATGGGATTAGATGTTGTTCTTGTTGAAAAAGAAATGTTTCCACGAGAGAAACCCTGTGGAGGCGCACTTAGTCCACGAGTCATTGACCTGCTTGATGTGGATATATCGCACCTTTTCCAGAGAGAGTACCAAGGAGCCCTTCTTCACACACCATCAGGAAAACAAACGATTTTGACACGGGATGGGTTCAAGGGATACTTGATACAGCGGCAAGAATTTGATAATTTCCTCCTGAAGAAGGCAGATGAGGCAGGAGTAGAGGTCATACAGGGATCCGAGATTGTAGCAATCGAACATCTTCGAAAGGGCATAAGAGCATTGGGGGTTGGTGAATCCTATAAGGCGCATCTACTGATTGGAGCTGATGGGGTTAATGGAATCACGAGTAAACATCTGAGAATTAGGGATAGGTGGGACCCGGAATCGATTGCTGTCTGCATCAAGGCAGAAGCCCCTATGAATTCATCACAGATTGAACAAGTGATGACTCCAGATGGACGTCATAACCTATCCGTTCTTGATCTATACTTTGGGATGGTCGAATGGGGGTATGGATGGTGTTTTCCATTACGTGAATCGCTTAACATTGGTATAGGTTGTCGGATGGACAAGTCACATAATCTTCGAGACAGGTGGGAGAAATTCATTTCACATATTGAGAAGACGAAAGATTGCGAACTTGAGATTGTAGGAGAAACATCAGCACGAGTTCCAGTCGGAGGCTTAACAGGTCGTTATGTAGCAAGACGTTCAATGCTAGTTGGTGACGCAGCTGGGCTAGTATCACCTGTGTCGGGAGAGGGAATTTCGTATGCCATCGAGTCAGGAATACTGGCAGCTGACACCGCATCCAATGCAGTCAGGAACAAGTCGTCAGCTTACATCACTGAATATGAACAAAGATTGAAGCAGGGACTGCTACGGGAATTGACAGTGATGAGAGACCTAACTAGAATTCTCTACAAATCAGATGCAAATATCGAACTCATCTGCACCATTGCTGATGAGGACCCTGTATTGAAAGAATATTTGACAGACATCTTGGCGAGAGTAAAACCAACTACTGAGCTCTGGAATCAATTTAGTAAGAGAATGTTACTGCACCATCCCCTTAAGGCAATTAGACTTGGTCTGTCTTAGCAGATGTAGTTGCGGGATATTTAACGGAGCAAGTTCCATCTTTCGTCATGGAGATTGTAAGTAAGTCACGGGCGATGATTGTATTCTGAAAATACTTCTTTCCCTCATTCAAGACTGCTGTACCATCATAGTATCGTGGACTGTAATGCGTTAGAACAAGCAGCTTAACCCCAACCTCAGAGGCCATCTTAGCAATATCTTCCGCAGTTGAATGCCCTCGCTCTTGAGCAAGATCTGCATGTTCTGTAGTGTACATAGCTTCTGAAATTAGAACATCTGCATCCAGCGACTTCTCTCGGAGTGCTTGACAGGGACGCGTGTCCCCAGAATACACAATCTTCAATGGTTGTGGACGTTGGCTGGTGACTTCTTCAGGATGGATGATTGTACCATCAGGCAAGGTGACCGAATCGCCCTTAGCCAGATTGCTCCAGAGAGGACCTTTTGGAATACCTAACTTCTCGGCTTTCTCTGGGAAGAACTCTCCAGTTGGATTCTGGAAAAGAATTTCATATCCAAGGGCAAATCCACGATGATCAACCTCAAATGAGCGAATCGTGATAGGACTCTCTTGAAACACTAAACCAGATTCAGTGAGTCCATAGACAACAGTTTCAAAGGTTGTTCCAAGATTGATAGTTGATTGACTTATCTTGACATATTCAATCAGCTCCTTGGGTCCATAAATTGCTAATGGCTTTAGTCGCCCAAGAAGAGAGAATCTTAACAAGAGGCCGGGGAGACCAATCAAATGATCGCTATGTCCATGTGTAATGAAGATGGCCATGTTCTTATTCAAGCCTAATCCTGCTCTTTCGAACTGCCGTTGAACATCCTCACCACAGTCAAAGAGGAAAATCCATCCAAGGTACCGAATTGCAATCGCAGGGAGATTACGACCCTCAGTGGGCATTGAGCCACCGGTACCAAGGAATATGATATCTATCATTGATTAATCACTCTGGACCTAGAATACTGCACAGATATGGGTTTTGTCGCATATATACATCTACGCCAGGTCAAGGTGAATATTATGGGGGGATGCTGCTCGTCTCACAACGCTGTAGGTTAAGGCATCAAAGTGTCTTGAAACATCCCATGCCCAAGCATTTCGACGACGATCGTACATGGGAGAAACCTTGGTTGTTCCACCAATTGCCGCGTCAACAATCCATGCAGAATAATCGTCAACTTTTGAGGTTTCATCATCCAGTACATCAAGTACAGATTTACCTAAGCCTGTGGGGAGTGCTGCAAGGAATAACACCTTTTTGTCAGATTTATCTTCGAGATTGGAGATTTGGCTCATATAGGTCAGTGGTAAAGTATGCCACCCAGGGCTGATGTTACCGCCCACTTCTGGACTACAGACTACGACTATACGATCACTCAATTGAGGGATATTCACTCGTGCACGAGGGAGAATTATCCCGTCGTTAAGAAGACTGGCACGTTTTCGAAACGCTGTAGACTGAGAGAGTTTTGTGGCTTTTACGATGTCATTTGCAGTTCCATCTAGGCTCTCTACTAATGCATCCATTACCAAGGTGTCTGATTTTTTGATTCGTGTGATTTCTGAGGCAGATGGTGCAGGAATCCCTGAAATCGTGATGGGATCACTACCTTTTCGCAACATGAGGCGGAAGTGGAACAAATCAAGAGCCTTCCATCCATCCTGCGGATTGAAGTAGATGCTGTTGAAATTTGGATGCCCCGCAGATAATCCATATACCTTGGCGTTCGTACTAGTATTTCTAAGACTCCTAACAATATCGAGTAGCTCTTTTCGTTTAGAAAACGGAACAGTTGCTACTGTGAGAACAAGTGGTGAACCATCATTATCGTCGATAAAGAGACTCTTTTGACAATACGGTCCGGACAACACGAGAGATGGACTCTCTAATACAATCAAAACACGCTCTAATCCCATCTGATACACATTTAACATACCACCAATCTTCAAAATACCACTATCAAAAAGGCGTTTCTGCGCCCGACGGCTTTGAGCGTAGCTCTGGTCCGCTTTCATCGAGAGGTCTTTCAGGGAGCCCCCAGGATTCTGAACAATGGCTTCAAGAAAATTCAGTTCAGTCTTCGAGAGTGTTGATATGTTATCTTCCCAGAGCTGGGTGATGAGACTCATCACATCCCTCTGTGTGATGATTTCCACACCTCCTAGTTTTAGAACTTTTTCCAATCGTTTCATAAGAGATACATATAGACTTCCACGATAAGATGTAACAATCTGTCGTAATCGGGTAAAATCAGCGTCTTCAGTCAATACGTCAATTGTTCCGCCTTCTTCGAAAGTCTTTACAAACCTCAGAATAGCCTGAGCACTTGGGGACAGTTTCTTCTCGCGTTTCGGAGTCTCATCATTGGGCATTGGTTCGTCATCCTGAACACGGTCATCTGAATCAGACTGCGTCATTATTTCTCCCACCGAGATAATTCAAAGCGAGTGTTACCAACGGTAGAATATGTTCAGGAGAGAATATAAGCTCAGATTTGTTTAGAGTCTTTCCAGAGTGATTCGAAATAACTACTCGACATCGCCGCAAAGATTGCATGACTACTGTAAATGCCGAGAAACTCATCACTTTCCTCGTCGCCTGCAAGCATAATCATGGTATCTCGATTATCGCAAACCAATCCAGCTCCAAAGACCCTTTCTCGTGTTCGAACTTCAAATTGCTTAGGTATAACATCTTTCAAAGAGTCAGTTATTGATGACGTGAGAATTCGTACAACCCGTGCTTTGACACTAAGTACTCCTTCGACAATAGTATCTACATCTTCAGCGGAGAGATCAAAGGATGGCAATGAGAGAAGAACTTCTTCCTTCGCTGAATCAAGCATCTCCATGGCCTTAGCCAAAATCGAAGCCCGTCCATGAATAACAAATACGTCTCTTGTCGTTACCTTTGTTTCTTGCTCGAACAGAGGTTGAAGTTCTTCTACAACCACACGACTTGATTCCTTGAGACGTTCCTCCCAATCAAGGCGAATAAGACGCATTACCTCAGTTGGAGCTTTAGCAACATACGATGTGGGTCGTCCCTTGCGAACTTGGATGAATTGTTTCTCTTCTAGGCGACCAAGAACATCGTATATCCGTGAGAAGGGTACTTTGGATTTTGCTGATACATCAGAGGCTGCCATCTGACCGCCAGCTACGAGAGTCAGGTAGGCATTTGTTTCATACTCAGTAAGTCCTAGTTGTTTGAGAGCTTTTAGGGTTGCCTCGCTTACAGACATCCATAACACCGCGTTTTAGGGCGTCCTCATCCAACTTAAGGATTCTCAGGTATACTTGTCCTCCACTCTAGAAAGGCTCTGAAAGCCTTGGTTCGATGGGAAATTTGGATCTTCTCTGAGAGGGACAGCTGAGCATATGTATTAGAGAAACCATTTGGAATGAAAATCGGGTCATACCCAAACCCGCCCTTGCCAGAGGGGCTTGTACTGATTGTGCCATGCATCTGACCTAGGAATGATTTCAGGTTCTTCTCATCACAAAATGCGACAGCTGTTACAAATTTTGCGGATCTGTCTAGAGTTCCTTCAAGCAGTCTGAGAACTCCATTGTAGCCGATGGTTTGTAAAAAGTATGCAGCATAGGAACCTGGAAAATCATTAAGTGCTGAAACAAAGAACCCAGTATCATCCACGACAACAGGGCAGTTCAAAATTTCATGGGCATGTTTTGCCGCAGTGAGCGCAATCTCCTCTACATCTTGCGACCGAATCTCAAGTTTCTCAAGGTCAGTGGTTTCGAATGGAATCTTATACTCATCGAAGAGCGGTTTGAGCTCTGCGAGCTTGTGCTTGTTCTGTGTGACCAAGACAATTCTATCCCTTGACATATGAGAGAATCTCCTTCATCACACTATAGGAGGACCTGGTCTTCGAGAGATCGTACATCCCAGTCGTATTCCAGAGGATTATATGCTGCAGACCTTCTGCGCAGTACGCCTCAAGTTTCTTGATAATGTGCTCTGCATCACCCATCATGTAGAAATTCTCTAGGACTTCCCGTGGAACTGAATCAATTGCTCTTAGAGTTGTTTCTCGGTCATAGCGCATTGGAATGTAATTTGTGAGAGAATGAAACTCCTCTCCAAAGGGGTGATCATAACCTAATTTTCTCCAGTCGCTTGCTGGTAGTAGAAGTGCGAATGCCTTTGCAAGGGGAGTATTCATCATCCGTTCACATTCTGTTGGTTCACTATCAAGAATACACCAGTTCCATAACGCAGCTGTAAAGATGCCAGTTCTATCTTTCTTTTTACGATGCGCATGTATAGTCTTGAGTCGTTCGCCATAGTCATTTGGCTGTAGAAGGGTTGGCAACCATCCATCACCATACTCTGCAGTGATTTCAAGCATTTTGGGACCGTGAGCAGCAATCCATATAGGAGGCGGCTTTCCCTCAGCTGAGGAGCGTAGAGACATTACAGCGTCCTTCAGAGTCCAGTACTTCCCTTCAAAATCGAAGGGTTCATGGGTTTCCCAAATCAGACGAATGATTTGAAGAGCCTCCTTCAGTCTTCCAACCTGCCCCCGATATGTGAGACCATAGGGCTCAATATTCTCAAGTTCTCCAGTACCTATTCCAAGAACCGTTCGTCCATTGCTGATATGATCCAATGTCAGAAATGTCTGTGCAATGAGCGCAGGATGTCGTCTGATAGGCTCTGTAACGGACGAGATTAACTTCACGTTTTCCGTAACAGCCGCACAAGCACCCATAATGGTACCAAGTTCGTAGTATGTATGTGGAGACTGTTGAAGAAATGCCAATGGTGTTATATCAGCAGTCCAAACACTTTCAGGAATGAAACCGGCAAAATGATCAGGGAATGCCATACTGTCATAGCCCAAAGCATCTATTGTCTTGGCATTCTTCAGAGCATTCTCCCAAGGAGGAAGGAATGGTCCCGGAGCTCCTATCTCAAGATCATGAATGTCAACCATTTATTCACACGTCTCTGCAAAATGGATTAGTACTTTCTTCACAGTTTCAAAATCATCAAGATGCATGAACTCGTCAATACCGTGGTAATTATTATCATCCCGCAAAGTACCAAAGCAGGCAGTAGGAATACCGTGAGATGTGAAGTAGTGACCGTCGTTTCCACCAAGATCTGCAGATATTGGAATGTCTGGGTCAGCCACTTCTCTAACACTAGAATGGAATTTCTTGATGAAGTGATTTTCTGGATCCGACCCCCATCCGGCATGTTTTGTCTTAAACTCAAGAGTCGCCTCAACACATGTTTCCTCCTTGGCTTTTTCTAGGAATTCTGCAATGTCTTTAGTGACATCTTCGACATTTTCCTCAGGAATAGTTCTACAGTCAAAGGAAATCTCAGCTTTTCCAGGAATAGTGTTTGTCTTGCTTCCCGCCTTATAGACAGTCATCGAGAATCTACCCCAGAGGGTACGGTGTGGGCTACCTGGAGGAGCAGGGAATTCCGATTCCACTTTCCTACGGACATCAACATAATCTAACATGACCTGCATCAGAGGTACTGAGAGATGGATTGCATTAGCAAATTTGAAAGGATACCCTGCATGCCCTTGGACTCCGTGAACTGTTATTGTTCCTGCAATAACACCACTTGCCCCAATGCTTACATACTCTGGTCCAGAGTCCACAACAATTCCAAAATCACCTTGTATCTTTGGTGGCCCGTTCATTAGGTAGTCAATACCATATTCTCCGCCTATCTCTTCGTTTGGACTGATTAAAATCTTCCAGTTCACTTTTGCAGACTCTTTCTTGATGAGTTCTTTTGCCGCACTTACCGAAGCAACGATATTTCCTTTATTATCACTGACACCACGACCATAAGCTTTACCACCCTTGATTGTTAGTTTGAAGGGTGAAAATTTCCAGTCCTCTACATCTCCAGGAGGAACCACATCATAGTGTGTGCAAAGGAGAATGGTCTTCTTTGCCCCTACATCTAAGGTCGCAACGACATTAGGTTGTGGAAGATCGTCATGTTTCGAGTCAAAGATCTCAACCTTGAGACCAGCCTCCTCGCAGTATCGTTTCACCACTTCGGCACATTCTTGGTAATTCTTCTTCTCATCGCTATTAGTATCTAGCTCAACCAACTCTCGAAGAAAGGTTTCTTCCCACTTGTCCATCTCTTCTCAGCTCCCGAGTTCTATTACAACAGGAACAAAGCCACCTGATTAGTATTTTGACAATCTACTACTTTTGACATGATTGACAATAACTTGTCTTGAAACGGTTTGCACGTACCTCAGAAACTCGTCCACCGCAAAGAGGGCAAATACCTCCACCTTTGTTGTGAATCATCAAGAAGTCCCGTTTCTCCGTAGTTATGTCATCGAGTGACCTCTCTACAAGAATTTCTTCAATACGAGTTAGAACCTTCTTCATAGATACAAAGAGCCTTTCCACTTCTTGAAGATTTAGTGAGGACCGCTTCCTAAAGGGGAGGATTCCAGCATAAAGGAGAATTTCATCAGCATACGCGTTTCCTATCCCCTTCAGAAACCTTTGATTGCGCAATACATTCTTTATCTGGCCATTAAACCGTTTTAATCGTAGAATGAAGCTATCTAAGGTCAACGCAGGATCCATTGCTGAAGGACCTCGATCACTAAATCCAGCCACTGAGGAATAATCACCTCTTGGAACAAGATATACCCGACCCATCTTCTTAGTATCCGAATACCAGATGGAAGGGCCATCGGTCTGAATGGATAACATGTCCATTTTAGTAGGATTTCTGTACCGTGTGAAAACTCTGAACTTTCCCGTCAACATAGGATTGATGACAATTTCATAATTTTCGAGGGTCATTATCAGGAATTTCCCATCAGCTTCGCACTTCTGGAATGCTTCTCCAACTGCACGCTTGGAAAAATCTTCAACAGGTAATCCATGTATGACAAGATGATTAAAGACTGAGATCTTTGTTATTGATTGGCCGGATAGCAGGGCAGTGAGTCGTTCACTTATCACATTCAATTCTGGGAGTTCGGGCATATTGAGTCTCTCTAAAAATGTACATCCTGAAGATAAGAACAGTATGTATAGGTAAAACATAACGACCAAAAGGCAGGATGATTGTCTATTTTCTCGTTGAGGAGAACGCTGTTATGCGATATCATAGGAAGATTACTGTTGCTGTCACTCTAACGATAGTAGTAGCCTTACTAGTGTCGGTATCAACAGAGAGTCTCAGAGATTATCTATATTTCAGATGGCAGGTGCAGGAAGGAGAGCAGTTCATCTTCGAGGTTTCTGTAGTGGGATACAGAGAAACCGGGTCTACGATATTCCCTGTCGCACAGGCTGTTCTAAATAACACTAGGCTTAGGTTAGAAATCGTGTCTCTTCCAACTGACTCTATGATCATCGATGGAGAAACCTTTGCAGAACAAGTGATAGGATACATGAAGACTCAGATAAGCTTTGAAAATGGTACAGGAATACCCCTGAATCTGTTTTCTGAAATGAGTAGTCTCGGATCAAGTTGCTTCCTCCCACGAGGCCCTTGGAACCTGCTTGACTCGTTTTACCCAGACAATCTTGTACAACCAATCAATTCCACAGCAGAGTCATACATTTCATATTTCACAGAAAATTCATTCTACTTGGGATACATTTCATATGGCGTCAATAACGGGGTTGGCTGGAATTGCATCTGCTCTTTGAACACAGGAGTGCCTTTAACAATGGAAACATGGGCATGGAGTTATGGAGATTTGGTTGAATATTCCTACAATGTTACTCTAGTTTTCGTGTGGTAAAGACACGCAAATATCACTTAAGTCAAAATCAGTTGATGAAAATACCATGAAAGAACCGACTACATACCACATTCAGAAAGGTCGGCTTGTCAAGATGCCAAATCCAGGAGCGTTCGGAAGAGGAGACTGCTACCTTGTGGATGCAGGGCCGAAGATCTATCTCTGGATAGGTCCCAAGTCGACTGTTGATGAAAAATTCCTGACAGCTGCTACTGCAGTGATGCGGGATACGGAACGAGAAGGAAAGGCCGATATCGACCGTATTGAAGGAGGTAGCGAACCTCCTGAGTTTAAAGCCCTATTCGATGATTTCAGGCTCACAGATGAGGATACCGAAGGAATTCTTAGAAAAGTCCACCTTGAAACCCACGAATACAAGCTCTGGAAAGTCCATCGTGAGGGCAATGAAACCTTCTTCGCAGAAGTCCCCTTGAACAAGAATTCGTTGAAGACAGATGACGTCTTCATTCTCGATACTTGGGATGATATTTGGGTCTGGCGAGGAAAGGGAGCATCAGCCAGGGAGAAGTTTGATGGAAACATTCTAGCTAGGAGATATGATGCAGAGCGTGTTGGTGTACAAGATATTGAAATCATAGAAGAGGGCGACGAAACCGAAGAGTTCAACAAAGCATTTCCATAGATTCAAACAAGTCTGTAGTGACCTGGCCGCGGTTCGTATAGGACACCACTGTCTTTCATCCGCGTCAAGGTCTCTGCAGCAACATAGTTTTCAACACCAGCCTCTTGAGCAATTTCGTCAAGAGTTGGACCAAGATATCCTCGCTTTCCGGTGTCAAGTGTCCGAATGGCTTTCAAGACCTTAGTGTTGAATTTGTCAATCCGACTGCCTTTACCCCAATCTGCTTCCGAGGTTCTTTTAATCTCAGATATTTCTATGAACTCTTTTAATGCGGGTTCAAGAATTCGATCCCAAGCATGTTTTATATCAGTGACAGTGACTTTTTCATTCCAGGCTGCTCGAGCATTTGAGCGTGCTATTTTTAGAGTGCTCAATGGTCTGCCTAAAGCATCCGCATCAAGCACATTTCCTCTTGCCAATGCGGTTTCCCCAAGATCAAAGCTCTCTTGTAGTGTTTCCAATCTTGAGAGTACGTGTTTCGTACTAGAGTCAATACTACGTTGTGATACTATAGGTGTAAGTAACTGGTAAGTGATTGCAGACTTCAAGATTGGCAACCTTAGTTCCTTTGGATTTCTAGTCTCAATCCAAAAATCTTCGGAGGCAAGCGCCAAAGGAACATCAGGTAGTGCGGCTGTTTCAGCTTCTGTCAAAGTACCAACTGAAACCTCCTTGAAACCAGAGCTATCCTTTCGTTGTATACATATTGTTTCCAATCGCGCTTTGGATAGTGATCCAATATCAATCCGGAGCATTCTTGGCGTTCGAATCTTCATTCCACGCACATCTTTGACGGATATAGTCCTCGTCCGCATTGAGGGTGGTAGAATATGTCTGATGAAAGAGAGAAATCTCCGCACATCTGTCATAGAAGCAATAGCCTGAATTCCAGTTGTGAGTCCACCAATAGCATCTTGAAAGGGCGGACTGGAAACGAAAAGTCGCGCAAAGACCCGCTTGCTAGCCTCCGCTATTCCAACGCGCTCGAATAGCATATTGGAGAGTTCCTTTAGACTAAGTGGTGGAGCAATCTGAGATGCAAAATCCAAATTGAGAGACTGATAGGACTCTGCAGCAATGGCTCGAAGAACTGTATTTGATTGTTGGAGCACGCTCGGTGCGGCTATTCTCTTTCCTGTCACTTCGATGTATGCGCCATCTTCAGGAATAGTCTGTTCTCTTTCAAAGAAAACAAACTCACCCTCAAGCAACCAAGGACTGGGTGTTAGAAGAATAAGAGATGGATCACGAGTGTGTCGGACAAATCCGCGATATAGAAACTTCTGACCTCGTAGACGTTCGCTAAATTGCTGAAGGAGATCAGATTCCCATCTGACAAGCTCAGTCCCGTGCCATCGATTGAAGATATCACTCGAACTAAAGGCATCTGCAAGTCTATCAAATGCAGAACCATGTTCCACGAGTAAATCTTCAGGGTCCATATTCATGCACACCATATTAATGATTAAAGGACTATTTCTGTCCCGCTCTTTGTTGATATTCCCGATAAGCACGAGGATATAACACAGCTAATTCTTCCACAGTAGGAAGACGTTCCTTATAGGGCTTATATGATTGTCCGGGCTGCGTCGAACTAATCTCGCGCTTGAGCAGTGGTTTCAGTTTCCTATTGATTTCAAATCCAATGAAATGTCTGAAAGCGGATTTTGCAGCTACAGCAGTAGTGCCATTTCCCATGAAAGGATCCAGTATGATATCGCCTGGTCTTGATGAGAAATCAATACAGCGAGCCACAACATCGAGGGGAAGTTTAGTCCCATTTTTCGCAAGTCCAGTCCGATATTTTCGCTTTACAATCCAAACATCTTCAGGATAGTTCTCTATCTTATTGAAGAAGTATGTCTTGGGATCTTTAACAAGTAGCACAATGTGGTAATGACTTGTCACAAACCTTCGCTTCGTGTACACACCGAATGGATAGTGCCAGATTAGATGATTCAATGTTGTAAGTCCAGCTTTGTCAGCACCAGCCAAGATTGCATTAAGATTAGTCCATCCACTAAACACATAGACAGAGGCATTCTTTTTCATGACTCGAGGAAGCTTGCCCATCCATTTACTTGTGAACTCTGAGTATGATCCTTGAGCCTCTTCATAACCACCAATCACGAGAGCCTCATCACGATTATACACACTGCTCTTTCCGTCAAAATCGATGCCAAACGGAGGATCAGCGACAACCAGATCAATAGAAGACCTTGGCAATCGCTCCATGCCTTCTATACACTCTATGAAATTCACAGTGTCTTGTTCAAACGCATTGAGTTGATGTGTAGTTTGGGAAAAAAGCTGCTCAGCTTCTATATAGCTCCAATCATAAGTTGGTTCAAAATAGAACTCGGCAAGATGAGGAATGTAAGGCGTGAGTCGTTCCTTCGTTTGTTTTGCATTCTTCTTGCTCGCGTTCGTTTCGATTGTCATGAGCCATTCCACAAACAGAATAGAGCCATTTCTTCTTAAGAATACTCATAATCCACAAAGACTATAGAATGTCAGACGGGTCCACATTGCGAGAAATTGCGCGTTGGGTCATCCAGTCCATAATAGTTTCAGGCGGCGGTGGTTTGTCCGCAGGCTCTTTTCTTATGAGCTCCAGTGCAGATTCAGGGCATACCATTGCACAGACGCCACACCCAATACAACGCGTAGTATTAGCTTCACAGATATCACTCGGAATGCTGAGAGCCCCAAATTGACATCTATCAAGACATGTTCCACATCCTGTGCAGAGATCAGCATTTACAGAAATTGCGAAATCTGTTTTGATGTACTCACGAGGAGAGTCCAGTTCATTAACTCCTCTTAGAACACCACAACAGCAGGTACAACAATTGCAGATGTAATTGTGACCGGTCTGTGTATTATATGAACAATGAACAAGACCTGCATCTTCTGCTTGTTTCAGCAATTCCAGTGATTCCTCTTTCGTGATAGTTTTTGTGAGTGCATCGTGATCAAATGCATTCTCTCTGTTCTTAGCAAAAATCAAGCAGACCGTTGTCGGATAGGTACAGGGTTCATCAATGAGTGCTTTCTGTTTCTTGCAAATGCACTCACGAACTCCCCAAGATGCTGCACTCTTTAGTAGGTGCTCAGCCTGGTCATAAGGATGGATCTCAAGCTCAGTCTTAACACTTTGATTAACAGGTATGACTTTGAAAATTACAGGCTCGGTTGCTGTGATCTTCTTGAATCCATGACTGAAGTACCGTTCTAGTAGTTGAGCGAATTCCTTATCCATTCGACTCAGCTGTTCCTCAAAGATACCAACAGCAAAAGGGAGAAGTGCATACTTTCTTTGACCTGCGCTTTTAGACATCCATGAGTTAATCTGTCCTTTTGAAATCATAGTTGTAAGTAGCTGCTCAAGCTGATGCTTTGGAAAGCTTAACCGATTTGACAACTCGTCAATGGTTTCACCACTGAGTTTTAACTGACTAGCAAGCTCTGCCTCTTCAGGGGTGAAGATCCACTCCAGAATTTTCAGATGTGTTCCATCATCTGCTGCTGGGAATCCATTAGGGATTTTATCTAGCGTTGCAGCTAGTTTTTCATAAGAATTCATCTCTAGCACATCTCAATCAGAGTGTGCATTGTGGTTGATTAGTCTTATGTCAATCAGGACATTGAAGCTTAATACCAAGTGGACTTAGTTCGATGTTTACTTTCGTGACGATATCATGACACGGAAAATCTTTCCCGAGCAGCACGTGAATATATGACTGCTGAAATGGTGGTAGGAATGGAATATTGCTTGCACTGAGTATTGAAAAATAGGTCTCTTTCAGCTTGTCATCCGTCAGGTATCTTTCGAGCTCGTTAAGACTTGTGTGAGTTTCAAGGAGCATCTGTGAAATCTTTCTCAGAAAGGTTGTTTTGGGACCGTTTACGGAGGGGCCAAAAATCCGTTCAACGTTTTTCTCAAACCACTCATGCATACGTTTCACATTATAGGATGGTAGAACAATTGGAGAATCCCCTTCCTTATCAGGAGATACTATTCGTATCATTTCACGCTTCTCTGCAGAGAGCACAAAATCAGAGAAACGTCGATAACCAATCTTCTCGAACTCTAGACCGAGTTCACGAATCTTTATACCAAGTTCTTTCAGGGAATAGGGAGTTCCCTCGTTTACACCATCTTCAGCTACTTTTGCAAGGAATTCAAATGCTTGGCTGACTTCTTTTGATGTTGCAACCGATTGTGGTGGGAGTCTATCAGGGAGCGCGAGAAGGGTTGTTGGATGTTCGCCTTCAAGTCGAATATAATCTTGAATTTCGGTCCATTCTAAGAAATCGTTCCAAGATGCAAAACCTAAATCGCTTTCATTGAATTGCGGATTTAATGATTTCATTACATGTCTTGCATGACCCATGCCAGCCTTATTTCCAGATTTTGCTATTAATCGGACAACCTCTTGGAGCTGAACAGCTGCAAGGTGACGGAGTTTGACAATGCTCTGAACAGATTCGTCACAGTCTTCTGGATTCACACAATCGAGAGCAGGTCTAAAGGAGAAGATATCGGTATACTTCGATGCAAGGTCATGAAGTTCTGACGCGGTAATGAGTGGATTACTAATGAGCCATAGATCAACGCCACGTTCTTTGAGCGCACCAGCGAGCAGCTTGAAATCACCATCACCAGTAATCAATACATATTGAGAGGTTTCAGGGTAATGCACAAGATGATCCAAGATATAGGATGCCATCTTGTAATCGCTAGCATTATCCCTAATATCTGGAACATGAATGAGATCATATCCCAGACTGTACAACTCTTCAGCCATTCGGCGACGCGTATCCCAGTCAGCAAAAGCATAGGCTTTGATAATCGTACCAGTTCTTCGTATCCTCTCAGTCATAGACTTATGTGTAGCAGAATCGTCTGCAACATTCTCAACATCCCAGAAGATAGTAAGATTTGACGGGGGTATAGCTGAGTTCATTTGAATGGCATCTCCATCGATTATTATGTGGAATTAGCACTATAAGAGCCTGCTGAAGTTCCTATTCGGAGCTTAGCTTTATTTTTGTAACGCCTCGAGAATATGAAAGGACATATACTTAGAAGAGATAGGTACAAAAAAGGCCCACACTAGTCAAAATCCAACAAACCCAACAAGAGAGATGTATTGATGCCCTCAGAGAGAATGGAAAATGAGACTGAAGTAATATTGAAAGAGAGGCATTTTAGAGATCTATTAATTCAACTTCCTGAGGGTGTTGGAATTACAGATCTTAATGAGAATCTCATTTTCGTCAACAAGGAATTCGCAAGTATGCTCGGGTATGAACCTCACGAATTGGTAGGAAAGAATCTCAGGGAGTTCGTAACAGAAGGAGATCTAGAAACAGTACATACTGAAACATCGAAGCGACGTTTTGGAGTGTCCTCGGTCTATAATCTAAGGATGATACGAAAAGACGGGGGCAAGATAGTTGTTAAGGTATCGGGAGTTCCTAGAAGAGATGATCAAGATAATGTCATAGGTACAATGGCAGTTGTCAGTGACATTACTATTGAAAAGGAACGTGAATTTGAGCTTCTAAAACTCTATGGAGCGATTGAAGCAAGTCCTACTTCTGTGGTCATCACTGATTGTGAGGGGACCATAGAGTATGTTAATCCAAAGTTCTCAGAATTGACAGGGTATTCATACGAGGAGGCAATGGGCAAGAACCCACGAGTGTTGAAATCAGGCAAGACCTCTCCGGAAGTCTATGAGAATCTATGGAGAACAATAAAGTCAGGAGAGATATGGCGAGGTCGTTTTGTGAATAAAAAGAAAAATGGAGAACTGTACTGGGAAGATGCATGGATATCCCCAATTAGAAGCGGGAATGGTGAGATAACACATTTTGTTGCAGTAAAAGAGGACATTACAAGGAATGTCATCGCAGAGGAGAAACTTCGAAATTCACATCAAGATTTGGAACTCTATGCCTCATTTCTCTCACATGATATGAGGAATGATCTTCAAGTACTCATGAATCATGCTGAAGCAGCTCTAATGTTGATGGACAAGGACTCACGATCCTTTGAGTATATTGAGATAGTGCAAGCCGCCTCGGAGAGGATGGTTAATCTTCTTGACGTCTTCGGGCGACCTGCGGAAGAGGATCAAACTGACATCCTTCAAATCATCAAAAAGGCGAAGGTTCAAGCTGAAAAGACACACTCTGGACTTACCGTAACCATCGAAAACTCAGCAACTAATACCAGGATCCAAAGTGCTAGATTGATTCAGATGGTGTTTGATAATTTATTCCGGAACTCAGCAGAGTTCTCAACCAATGGAGTGCAAGTGCGAATTAGTCTGTTTCAAGATGATGACATGATAAGAATAGAGATACACGATGATGGACCAGGGGTACCTGATGAGATTAAACCCAAACTCTTTACTAAAGGAGTTTCTACCACAGGAGGGGGTTATGGGCTCTATCTGACTCGGAAGGTGATTGAAGGGTATGGTGGGTCAATAGAACTGGTGGATAGACCGGGAGAAACAGGAACAGCGTTCAAAATCAAATTACCTACAAAGGAGTAAGGGTTTTCGTTCAAAAACTGCGCTCCGCGTATATTTATGTGAAACATGGTATTCACCAAAAAGCAGTTTATGATTAAGTTCTTACGAACTTCTGAATCGGAGGAAGCAATATTGAAGGAAGACGCATGGCGATGGATTTCAACTAATGAATCAAGAATAATCGAGGCAAGCGATAAAATTTGGAACTTTGCGGAGCTTGGTCTTGTGGAATACAAATCCTCAGAATTATTGGCAAAGATCCTTGAAGAAAATGGTTTTGAAGTGCAGAGAGGTGTAGCTGACATGCCCACTGCATTTGTGGCATCATGGGGGAGTGGGAAGCCAGTTATAGGTTTTCAAGGAGAATATGATGCACTTCCGGGCGTATCCCAAAAAGTTTCCACAAAGAGAGAGCCACTTATTGAAGGCGCTCCAGGTCATGGGTGCGGTCATAATATCCATGGAGTGTCTGCGGTTGCAGGAGCAATTGCAACGAAAGTTGCCATGGAGAATAATGGGATTGAGGGAACCATTAGGTTCTATGGTACTCCTGCAGAGGAAACGTATAGTGGGAAGATGTTCATGGTTCGAGATGGTCTGTATAGCGATGTCGATGCTGTCTTGAGCCACCATCCTGGTAGCTCGAATGTGGCAGGCATTGGAAGCACTCTGGCTGTAAACTCTGTCAAGTTCCATTTCCATGGAGTTTCTTCGCACGCAGCCTATACTCCTTTCTTAGGGAAGAGTGCCCTCGACGCTGTAGAGCTGATGAATACGGGTGTCAATTTCATGCGCGAGCATATTATCCAGGAGGCACGGATTCATTATGTCATCGAAGATGGAGGGATGCAACCGAATGTTGTGCCGCCATATGCAAGAAGCTGGTACTACATCAGGGCACCAGAGCGGGAGCAGGTCAATCATATGTATGAGTGGGTGCAAAAGATTGCAGATGGAGCTGATCTGATGGCTCGTACAACACATAGAGTTGAGTTCATTGAAGGAGTCTACAATGTACTTCCAAACAAAGGACTTAGCGAAGTGGTCACGTCTAATATGAGAGAGGTAGGTACACCAGAATACTCCAAACAGGAATTAAAGTTTGCAGAGGAAATCTCAGCCACAGTATCTCGAGAGGATAAGGTAGAGGAGCTTCGTCTATCAAGACGCCCCGGTTGGGAAGACCTACTAGATGCCAGCATTGATACTGAAATCATGGATCCGTGGGACGAGGATATTGTATGGCCAGGATCTACGGATGTTGGAGATGTGAGTTGGGTTGTACCAACGATGGAATTCACAACTTCAACCTGTGTTCTGGGTGTAGGAGGTCATTCATGGCAGGTAGTCGCATGCTGTGGAGCTGGTATAGGACATAAGTCACTCATGTTTGCAGCTAAGACCATGGCCGGCTCAGCGATAGATCTCATCACAAAACCGGATGTGTTAAAGAAAATTCACCATGAGTTCGAAAGAAGAAAGAGCGACAGAACTTATGTCTCACCAGTTCCTAAGGATCTAAAACCACCAGTTGCGATGGCAAGACAACAAGCAGGTTTCAAAGATTAGAAACAAGACAAGTAAGTGAACCCAGACCTTCTAGGTAGTATTCGAATATGTAACTGCGTTGTAAAGTAGACAAGCCAGACGCCGTTTAGATTTCCAGTGAAACACATTCCTTTAGAAAATGTATGTATTTTTCCTAAAACCAGTCTTTGGAAAACCTTTACTGCGTATGTTGTTAATAATTTAAATTGCGAACAACACGGGATGAATGGTCAATGAGAACTTGTGCGAGCTGTGGGAAAGCAAACAATCCAATACGCAAGTACTGTGTACGTTGTGGAAAGTCTCTCCTCACCTCAAAAGTGGACAATTCAGCTAAAACACCCACTCCATCAGTCAAACCAACCGAGATTGTTGAAAAGCCAAGACCAGAACCGGATGTGTCACCCAAATCAGTATCTACAACTCCTAGTGTCACATCGGGCGACCAATGGGTAAGACCAAGTGAGATATCGAGAGATAGGATGAGAACTACGTCATCCAGTAGAGGCAAGTCTGAGATGGAAAAGGCAAAGGAAGCGTTTGCCAGAGCAGAAAAAGTTGGTATTCAAGAAGAGGGAGGAGATATAGTTGAAACAAGAATGCTCCGGGCAAGTGAAGTAAGAGAACTTATGCAAGACATGCCTACTCAACCTCAAACACCTCAACAACCAATTGATAGACCCCAAGGTCCACCCATGAACAGATCAGCGAATACAGTGCATGAAACACCACCTGTAGTCACAGCAAAATCGACCCCAATGCAGACCTTTGCAGAAAAAGAACGAATCCCACCTACACCAGCTGCAACTGGCCCACCCTCACCCCTCATGACAAAACCATCGGGCACAATGGTTACTCCTCAAAAAATTTCAGTGGCAGAAGATAAGCAATCCACAATACTGAAAGAAAACACGAGTATGAGCCCGGATGCGCAGGTTTCCACTAAGTCACCAAGTACTATAGCTCCCACCGTTGCTTCGCGTCCCACAACAAGAGATGCTCAAACACAAGAGATGAATGAAATACTAGCCTGTATTACGCATCAAGAAGACCTTCAAGATGGCAAGATCAAAGATTTCCTGACTGAACTTGCAAATCTACATAGGGAGATTCAACTCGTCACTGCCAATCAAATTGCTATTACTTCACAACTTGATGCTCGTGTACAAGAGAGCCACAACAAGTCAGAGGTCAAGAGAATACACTATGAGAGTATCAATGAACAGCTGCGGTTAGCAAAGCAAGAGTGGGATGATGCTAAGGGTGAGTTTGAGAAGGCAGAGAACCGTAGGAAGAAAGAGGTTTCAGCACTAGAAGATAAAATCAAAAATATTCAGAAACGAATCGATAAGGCAGAGGGAGGAGTCAAGAAGCGAGTTGGGGAATTGAATAAAGTCAGGGAGAAAATAGCTCAGCTCCAAAACCAGGACTCTTAATGATCTTGAGAACATCAGTTAATGGAAAAAGTTCCAGGACTATGATTCACATGTTCTCTAACTCGGAATTTATGAGTAGAGAAGATATGTACAGAAATCCATTGACGCGTCGTTAGGGTGAAGATGAAGAATGAATGCAGTTGTAGCAGCAGTCGATTTAAGAAAACACAAGCACGATGCTGTCAAGTATGCATGCGATCTCATAGGGGGAATTGAGGACATTGACGTTTCAAATCGTGAAGTCGTAATCAAAGTAGGCGTATTCTACCCAGAGAGTGGATGGTATTCGACAGTAGAAACTGTTGATGGGATTCTTAGAGCATTCTCAAACGCACCTAAGAAATACCTTGTTGAGACTGATAACTATCAAGGAACAGGTACTGATAGACTAAAGGTATGGGAAGCATTATTCTCAGATACCGTTGTTCCCGTGAACCTGTCTGATGAGAATGAGACCATACCAATTAGGGTTTCAAATCCAATTAGAGAAGTAGTCATTGACATTGCAAAGATAATTCTGAAACCTCGTGTCTTCGTCAATACGCACGTTATGAGAAGCTATGAGAGGGGTAGCATTCTCAAGAACCTCTTTGGGCTTCCTCCAACAAGGAAGAAGGTACAGTATCATAAAAGTGAGATATTCTTCAATCTCTTAACTACCCTCTACGAAACTATCGGAGGCATCGACTTGGCTGTTTTAGATGCTACCTACTTCTCACAGTTCTTCAAGGGAAAGGGAGCTAGAACTAGGACTGACTTTCTCTTTGTTGGGCGTGATGCTGTAGCAGTAGAAGCAATAGGTTTCCACCTCGCGGGTATTAAACCACAAAAAACGCAGGTGATTCAATCATTTGTAAAGAAGGGATTGGGCATTGGTGACCTTGATAAAATCGACATAGTTGGTGTTCCCATGGACGAGATTGAGCTTAAGTTCAAAGAGGCAAGAAGGTCACTTGAAGCAGAGCTAGCCTCGAAACCGGATCCTTGGTCAGCATCAAAGGCAGTTGACGGTCTCATCAAAGGAGGTTTCTTCAAGTTGCCTGGTAG
Organism: Candidatus Thorarchaeota archaeon; assembly: GCA_016839275.1. GTDB lineage: Archaea > Asgardarchaeota > Thorarchaeia > Thorarchaeales > Thorarchaeaceae > SMTZ1-45. The sequence goes on along the minus strand of JAEOUM010000114.1, from coordinate 6,842 downwards.
GAAAACGATGAAAGAGGTAATTACAGCTCTCAAAGAGGCAGATCCTAGAGCTAAAAACAGAGACAAGATGATCCATGCAACTGTGAAACGACGTTTCGATAAAGGGAAACTGATGGGCGAGAAGACAGATGGCGATTGGATATTCTGGACCGCCTGATCGTAGGGATTTAGTCGAGTTGTGTCATATTTGAATGTGCATTACGTACATGAGCTCAGTGAAACCCTGTTTTCTCCAAAAAGACAAGCCAACCGAATTGTGAGGAGACACCGTCAACCTCATGCTCCTAATCTCATGCTCCTTTAACCACCTCAATGCCATCTGATAAAGCTCTGAACCAACTCCCTGTTGTCTATAATCCGGTTTAACAAAAATACCGTCGAGAAAACCACTCATCTTCTCAAAATGAATTGGAGGACGTTCTTGGATTAGAACGCATATGTATCCAATTATGGTGTCGTTCACCAATGCAACTGCCAAGTAGTTATTTTCATCTAAAACTAATTTCGAGAGGAATGCATGGATATTCTTTGGAGCATCCTTTCTAACTGCTAGCCTAGAATCGAGTTTCTTATGGTATCTCGATGAGTCCATCCAGAGTTCCACAATGACATCAATGTCTCTTTCAGATGCTCTTCGAAATTCAACGTTTGAAGAACTCAACCATCATCACCTACTTGTGAAATAATGCATAGAAGGCTAGTATATCTCAGTGGTTTTTAATTTCTGCTTAAATTGGAGATACATGTGTAGTATGGCTGTCGTCCAACCTGTTACTCCAAGAACAGATGTGGACTCTTCATACTAAGACACTCAAGAATAGAAAATATACCATTGTTTGCAAACAAACGAGAGGGATTCCAATTTTCGCGAATTCTAAGAAACCTAGAGTTTCTCCCTGTCTTTCCGCATTCTGAATTATAATCACATTACTGGCTGCACCAAGAATGAGCATATTTCCAGCTATTGTACTCCCTGCTGCAAGAGCCATTAGCTGAGGAACAGTAGTACTGGACATTGAGAGTATGGGAAGATACAATGCTACCAGAGGTACATTTGAAATCAATTGACTGAACATCACGCCGATAATCAAGATGACTGGAATTGAAGTTACATCCAGACTTAAGTCAATCAGAAGTTCCTGGAAAAAGCCACTCAGCCAGACACTCGCCATCAAGACAAACATGGACACGAAGAATAGCAGTGTGGACCAATCAATGTTCTTTACAATCTTCACTCTTTCACTACTTAGTAAGAGAATTGGTAAAGAGGAAATGAGAGCTATGTAGGAGAGTCTTAGATCTATCCATGGCGCTATTATGCCAAAAATCATTTTCAAGACAATAAGAGTCACAAGCAAGCCTAATGCTAATTTTGCTATTTTGATTAGCCTATCATCAGGCGCACTAGTATCGAAGTTTTCAAGGACAATTTCATTCTTGAAATGCTTTCGATAGAATATCTTCAGAATGATGAATGCAATTGCCAACGAAACCAATGAAGGCAAAAACAGATACTGCAGAAAAGACACAAACGGATTTGCTATACCAGAGCTAGCAATCAAGAGATTCTGAGGATTGCCAATTGGACTTAGAACACTTCCAGTAGTAACTGCAACAGCTAATGCCATAAGAAGAAGCTTGGAAGAAATATTTTGTCTTTTTGAGATACTTAGCATGACAGGTGTACCGATGATTGCTAGAGTATCATTCATTAGAATTGCCGACAATAAACCTATTGGAAAGAGAATTAGTAGAACCAGATGATTCGCATTCTTGGCATGATGAAATAGTTTGAATGATAGGATATTGAGATAGCCACTTCTCTGCATTGCTTCCCCTACAACGAACATGCCAAAGAGAAACAGCATCACATCAATGTTGATTGAGTAAAGAGCATCGAATAGTGTAATTTGACCCGTCAATAAGACTGCTATTGCTCCAATGGTCATTGCTTGCCAGATCTTTACTCGGACATTTCCGATTTTTCTGATAGCAATCATTGAGAAGACGATTGCAAGCACAATGACAGGAATCCAAGACGTGATTGCCAATTTCTCATCCGAAAACTTTCACTAATACATGACTTATAGAGCAATCTATGGATTCAAGAATTAACATGGGTTATTTATCTCATGATGGGGGCTGCGAATTTTTCGATGTTCACAACTAATCAAATGCAAATCGCGTTAATGCTTCGAAATAAATATAGAACGACATCATGACGAACTAATACCTTCAAGTTGATATGTTACATTAGAACGTGATAGAGATGGCAACTGATACTCAGGTCAGTCATCGTGCCCTCTTGCTCAGTTTGAGGAGTCTGGCAAAGAACGCACTTCAGTGCTATGGATTAAGCGATGCAGAACTCAAATTCATCAACTACAGTGGAAACGGGATATACCAAGTAATCGTGCACCCTGGTACAAAATCAGCTAGTACGTTTGTCCCCGGAAAATACGCATTAAGACTACACCAACCAAACTACATGAAATCAGAATTCATAGCTTCCGAGATGGATTGGCTATCAGCCCTACATCAGGCAGGAGTTCCCGTCCCAAAGCCCTTCCTGAACCAAGAGCGTCATTGGTTAACAGTAGTTGGTGAAAATCACAACGTGGCAAGGAAGAGAAACTGCACGCTCATTGGATGGACAGAGGGTAGGTTCTTAAAAAACAGAATTCTTCCTAAGCATTTCAATGCACTTGGTTTAGTAGTAGGGAGAATGCATGAACAGTCCAAGAATTGGAAACGACCAAAATGTTTTGCACGACCCCAGTGGGATTGGGAAGGACTCTTTGGAGATGGCTTTGGCTACGGTGTTCCAGCAAAAGAAACACATAGTGCGATTCCAAAGGTCCATCAAAGCATCTTCAATGAAACTTTGAGAAAAGTTCAGGAAACCACTGAACAATTGGGAAAAGGTAAGAACGTATATGGACTAATCCATGCAGATTTGAGCTTAATTGATAATGTCACATTCCTTGCGGGTAAAGCTCATCCTTTCGACTTCGATGACTGTGGCTTTGGATATTGGATTTTCGATCTGGCAGTTCTATTAGCACACTATTTCAGTGATTACATCAATGCGTCTCCCTTACTGCAGGATGCACTGATTGCAGGGTATAAAGAAACAAGCCCTCTAGAGAATATAGGATTCGAATATCTTGACCTCTTTATTGCTGCTCGATATGCGCAATTAATGTTCTTTTACCAAAGCTGCGCAATACGCTACCCTCGTGTTCTTGAAGAAGCAATGATTGAAGTAAACAAGTACGCATTAGATCTTAGACGCATACTCAAGAAAACAATCTAGACAAAATCCTAATCACGCAATAGATACTTGGAATTGGAATAATAAGGTGTCACCAGTCAAGTTTGCCGCGCAGACAACAATGTAGTTCAAAGATTGTCTACTTCTTATATTCATTCCATGCATGTTCAAATTCGTGATTCAAAATGACAGAATCTACAACATCACTAAAAAATCTAGTAAAACGGTTTGATAAGACAACAATAAGCGGTAGCTCCTTCCTAATAGGAGGCATTCAATGGTTCTTGGGTATTCTTGCCGCAGAGTCATGGTTTGATGGATATAGCAGTCGTATTGACTATGTCAGTGACCTTGGAATTGGACCGACCGCATCAATCTACAATCTATCTGTCTTCATGCTTGGAGCATTTCTAGTAGTTGGAGCGTTTTTCTTATTCAAATCAACCGAGAGAAAGCATCTACCAGTTCTCCTGACAATTACTGGAATTGGTGCGATGGGCGTGGGAGTATTCCCCGCTAGTCTTCAACCAATGCACAGCATTGCTACCTTACTAGCAATTATGTTCGGAGCATTTGCAGCCATTGGTTCCTATACTTACCAGAGTAAACCTATGTCAATAATGGCAGTAGTGCTTGGATTGATGTCACTAGTCCTAGCAATTGTCTTCATCCCCTATTTGGGGCTTCCAACGGGCTCTACGGTGACATTTCTCGGGATGGCAAAAGGATCATTGGAACGTTGGGCAATTTATCCACTTCTGGCGTGGATTATTTGTTTCGGCGGCTATTTACTGGGAACAGCAAAAGCAGATGAAATCTAAAGGAGAAGGGCATCAAAAACGAGAGAGCGAAGAGGGAAAGACTCCCTCTTCGTAAAATGAACGTATACAAGATACAGCGGTGTATGACTTCGGGCTTGATTTCCTCGAACACTTTCTTTAGAAAACTTGACCTCAACTATCTAGTACATATTTTCACTATAGACGAGATTTATTTCCAAGTCCTATCTATTGATAATTGAGGAAATCGATGAGTTCGTTAAATCGTTTGCAGGTAAAACTTGGTTTACTCATGCTGTGGTGTGTGACGGTTCTGACTCCCCTAGTGATATCTCCTACATCACTTTCATACCAGTCAGGAATAGGGTGGGAAATGGAGCCAACATACTTCTTCTTGTTTGGAGCCTATAATCCACCTGGAGGAACGGAACCATCAGGATGGATACTTGGATCAGTGTATGCAATGATCATTGTAATGCTCTTGTTGTTCTTCATAATCTATGCACTTCAGGTCACATATTATTGCATAAAACCAACTACTCAACGAGGGGCAATCGTTTCAGGTCTATTGAGCTTGATCATCCCCATTTTCGTTTCAGGAATGTCAGTTCCATTTGAAGCGTATGCTAGTGGAATCTATGCAGGACCATTACCTTTCCAATTCATACTTGGTCTTGTTGTGATGTGGATGGTAAAATCAGGAATAGAGCGTCCGAAGGATGAACTTCTCGAAAAGAAACCATCATGGTGGGAAAAGAAACAGGATGATGCTGTAGCCAATAAACAGTGAGAAAAAACAAGAGAGCGAAGAGGGAAAAAACTCCTTCTTTGGAAACTAATTACATACTAGATACAGCGGTGTATCACTTCGGGTCCGACTTCTTCGAACGCCTTCTTTACTATTTAATACTCATTGTCACTTTGACTAAAATGTAGAATAGAAGAACGATGCAAAACATTTTTTCAAAGTCGAGCGATTTAGTCAGCTATAAAATCAAGGTACAACTCCTTAGGTGAAGTCACATGTTGTGACCCTTTCTTGTGCCTCTCATTTATATTTTGAGCGTTAAATCATCTAGTGAAGTATCAGGTTTCACCAGTACAATATAACATCTTGGAGAGAAAAGAATGAATGAAGTACTTGAAGTAATAAAGAACAGGCGATCTATCAGGTCATATAAACCAGATCCCATTCCAAAAGATGTCATCAATTCGATTATCGAAGCTGGAAATCAGGCACCTTCGAGGGGAAGAATGGAAGAAGGAAGCGTTCAATTCCAACCATGGCGCTTTGTCGTTGTTGAGGACCCTGAGTTCAAATTGAAACTCATTCAAACCACAGTTCCATTCTGGAAACAAATGATAGAAGGAATGAAAGAAAGTCAACCAGAGATGTATGAGGATACAATGATGAACTATGAATCCATGGATGAACCCAAAGATGTGATATACTATGGTGCACCTGTCATTGTATTTGTCATAGGTCCAACAGATTACGCTGTGAGCTGTGCACTAGCATGTGAGAACATTATGATTGCTGCTACATCTCTAGGTCTTGGCAGTTGCTATGTAGGATTTGGAGCGCTGGTCACAGGTAACACCAATGTGATGGAAGCTCTCGAGATAAAAGAGGGCGAACGAATTTATGGACCCATTGTACTTGGCTATCCAGAGAATGATTCTAGTACAATGTATGGTATTCAACAGAATAGAAAAGAACCAAAAATTAAATGGATCTAGAAGTAAATCATTTCACATCTACTAGGTTCTATTTTAATATAGAAGTTTGAAAAACAAGAGTACGAAGGGGGTACGAAGCCCACCTTCGTTAAACTGTGTGTATACTAGATACAGCGGTGTATCACTTCGGGTCCGACTTCTTCGAACTCCTTCTTTGACACCCACATCTTCTGGAATGTCTTGAGTGAGCCAAGAATGCTTCCACCAATCCAGACAGAGTACTGTCTCTCTGGAGGAGCAATGATTCGGACTTCGATGTTCTCTGGGACTAGTTCGGTGATCTCTTTGTGGAGTCTCTCCTTAAGTCCTGGGAACATGGTTGAACCACCTGATAGTACAATGTTGGCGTACAGGTCACGTCGCAAGTCGACGTCACAAGCCTTGATTGCGTTGACGATGTGCTCGTCGAGTGGGATTGTGTCAAGGCCAATTGCGCTTGGGTTGAAGAACAACTCAGGAGCTTGGAACCTCTCTGCACCCACTGTGATTACTTCACCGTCAGGTAGCATGAATGGCTTGTCAACACCAGCCTTGTCAGCGACAGTTCGTTCCCTCTCGGGATCAAGAGCTACATAACATAGCTTCTCTTTGATATCTCTGACAATCTCTTTCTCAGCACCGCTGACAAAGGTGTATCCGGTCTGCCTGAGTAGTCTGCGAAGGTACTCAGTGATGTCTCTTCCAGCCAGGTCGATTCTTGTGATGGCGTGGTTGATTGAAAAGCCCTCATAGATTGGTACTATGTGGGTCACACCGTCACCAGAGTCAATGACCAGACCAGTGGTTCGACCAGATGCGTACAGTGAGAGTACTGCCTGTGTGGCAACGTATACTGCAGGTACTCCGAAGTTATCAAACATAACGGAGGCCATGCGCTCTCTGTTTTCTCTGGGATTGAATGGTGCTTCAGTCAAAAGGACTGGGTTCTCACTGGGGTCAACTTTCAAGTCGTTATAGAATGTGTAACTCCATATCTTCTCAATTGCGTCCCAGTCTTCGATTTTTCCATGAGCGATGGGGTAAACCAAGCGTAGTACTCCACGGAGGTT
>JAEOUM010000113.1 GCA_016839275.1 Candidatus Thorarchaeota archaeon | reverse complement strand
TCGTGGTTTTCTGGTCTTTAACCTCAAATCGAATCGGATTTCCGTTATCTTCGGTGAGGGAATGTTCGAAAATGAGAAGGCTCTATTGGATGAAGTACTCACTAGATTCAAGGGAAAAGTTTCATCGCTTGTCTTTGAGTCTGGTTATCCGACCCCTTGGATATCTGATGATTTGTCAGAGTATGCAATAGAGAAAGGCTTCGAAAAACATGAACGAGGATACATGAGACTAGAACCGATTAGCATTGATTCTCAAGCAGCAAGGGAGTTCTCTACTGACCTTCAGTTTATCAACTTCTCCAAAACGATCATTTCTGAGGTTTCTGACCTAGTCTTCAGATCTGTCGATAGGACGACCGATCAGAAATTATTTCAATCAATCTATGGCTCCGCGGCATCTACTGAGCGTTTCCTTCATCAGCTACACTCCGGTCAATTCGGTCTGCACAAGGATTCGTATTCTTGGACTCTGAAGGAGAATTCAAAATTCATTGGCGCTTGCTTTTTCATTATACGAGATGAAACAGGATTTCTAGTGCACATAGTAATTGATCCGGGTAAGAGAGGAAGAGGGTTTGGAAGGAAACTGTTGCTTCACTCAATCCAGAATCTCTTAGTGATCAATGAAAACATAAAGAGAATAGAGCTTGCCGTTACTTGGGCTAATCCAGCTCGGCACCTCTATGAGGCTCTTGGATTCAAGTTGGTGAATAAGTCAACGACATTCGTCTGGAATGGCGAAATCTGAAAATGAGAATCTCTTCAAGATCTCTCAATTTACACAATTTACACTAACCACTACTGTCTTACTTTATCCTAGCTGAATTTATCACCAAGAATGCTATTTCATTCGACACGTTTCCAGAAGGGTATGTAGCATGGAGAGATAGAATTCTCCAAATGTACATTATTATGTCTACATAGTAATGTGTACATAATAATGTATATATGCAAATTATCCTATAATTACCTCGATTCAATATGATCCTTCACCATTCTACTCCAAGGGTTGATCTAGGGCAGGCTATGGCTGCGGTGCTACAGGTTTTGAAAGATTCTCCCGCGATGTCAATTGCAGGTCTCTCAAAAGCTACAGGCATTGATCGACGCACCGTGAAGAAAGCTGTGGACTTAATTATGAAGATACAGGATAGTTTAGCAACTAGAAAGATACGTAGAGAGAAGGTTGGGAAGGCTTGGATCATCTCTATTGTAAAAAGAACTTCCGAGTTGATTGACAGAAAAGTAAAGATGAACCGCTGAGGTATTCATATGAGCTCGAGGGTTGGGAGTTTCGTACTATTAGTTACATTCGTAACGTTATCTACTATCACTTCACAATACGTGTGGAATTCATTCGGTTGGCTAATGCTTCCACAAGTATTCCTCATATTTTCTATTGCTTCTTTGGGCGAGAGCTTTGTTTCAGCTCAAGGTTATTACCATTATACTAGACATCGAAGGAATGGCCCATTTGTGAGAAACGTCCCTCTCTGGATAATTTTTCTTTGGGTCTTCTTCATTCAAAGCAGTCTACTTATTTCGCTTGGTATGGGCTTCACGGGAATCCAAGCTGCTATGATGTCAGGTATGATTGCATGTGCTATTGATTTTTTGTTGCTAGAACCTTTCCTTAGCCGTTATATGGAACTGTGGCGATGGACTCCAATGAAAAGAGGTTATTTCTATTTCATCCCTGCAAGATTGAATCGATTCACAGCACCACCTGGGAACTATATTGCGTGGCTACTCTTTCCTTTGCTTGCCAATAGTTTTCTTATCCTTCTGATGCTTACAGTCTAATCCCTGACCCATAAATAGGAGGGACCATTGATGCTTTGGTTGATGGTTCCTCCACCACCTTGACCAATTCATGAGAGCGGAATCATTAATTTACTCATATGGATACCGGAGGATTGTGGTTTGTGATGAGCAAGTACAGCACGACATTTTCTAAGATGCTTGAAGCACGTGAAATTCTCAAGGGTATCGCACACAAGACGCGTCTAGATCATTCAACAACTTTTAGTAAAATCACTCAGGGTGAAGTATATCTTAAACTGGAGAATTTGCAAAAGACAGGTTCTTTCAAAGTCCGCGGCGCGACATATGCTATGTCACAATTTTCTGATACAGAGAAGAAGGCAGGAGTAATTGCTGCATCAGCAGGCAACCACGCACAGGGAGTGGCTTATGCAGCTTCAAGGCTTGGCATCAAATCGACAATTGTCATGCCTGCTTTTTCATCTGTTGCGAAAATTCAGGCTACAGAGGGCTATGGCGCTGATGTCATCCTTTTCGGTGAAGCTTTCGATGACGCTCTTGCTCACGCTAAGGAGACCTCCGAACAAACGGGTGCAACATTCCTGCACCCCTTCAACGATGAAGATGTAATTGCGGGACAGGGAACAATCGGTCTTGAAATCCTTGACGAGTGTCCAGATGTAGATGTAATTGCAGTGCCAATTGGTGGTGGCGGTCTGATTTCAGGTATCTCCATTGCAATCAAAGAACAACGACCTGAGGTTGAAGTTTACGGTGTCGAAGCAGCAAGCGCAGCCTCAATGCAAGCGTCACTTGAAGCTGGGAAAATTATCAGGGTCGAGAACTTGGATACTGTGTGTGATGGAATTGCCGTAAAGACACCTGGCAATTTAACATTTAGAATCTCCAGAGACCTGCTATCTGGAGTGGTGACAGTTGAGGAATTGGAAGTCACCAGAACACTATTCATGCTTCTTGAGCGGGCAAAGCTAGTTGTTGAGCCAGCAGGAAGTGTTGGGCTTGCTGCATTTCAGCATGGCAAAATTAACATAAAAGGAAAAACAGCAGTTGCAGTCCTTTCTGGGGGCAACATCGATATGTCTCTCCTCTCAAGAATTGTAGAGAAAGAGCTATTTCGTCTTGGTCGGTCTGTGAGAGTCAGAGGTACGATTCTTGATAGGGTTGGGAGTATGAACAAGGTTCTTAGTATGGTCGCGGAATCTGGTGTGAGTGTCATAGAAATCAACCAGGACCGATTTGATCCTGACATCCCACCAAATCGAGCTGAGCTTGAGATGATTCTTGAAGTCCCCGACGAAAAGGCTGTCAAAAAGATGCTGAAACTACTTGAGAAACAAGGTCTCCACTTTGAAGTATACGAAGATTGATAGTATAACTATCCAAGTTGCATCTCCTCTTATTGGTACAGTCTGTGCCATTACTTCCAATTACACTTGATTACTTATTCGCTAGATAAGCGGTATACTCGAAATTACAACAATTGCAAGCATAAACGCACTAAGAATGATGGCTGGCCAAGTGTTTTGAAACTTAAGCGCTGTCCACGCAGTCAAAATAGTCGTTAAGAGTGAAATGACAAGTGTTAGCAGTAGTAATAGACCTAGAAGGACCATCTTACCACCTATGAAACCTAATGCGGTTGTACCAGAAACTACCAAGACAGCTAGAAGACCAGAGACCGCAAATTTCGACACGAAGGCAAAGATGACAGTCTTAATCTCTTTTTGGCGTCCTCCCCACTCTCTCTCACTCATGAGTAGTCCACGCAACCAAGCTGCATCTACAACGAGATAGGGGATTGCAAAGGCCATAACAATTACTGTGTTGATGCCTCGAATTCCAACAGGCCATTTAACAAGGGCTATGAGAATCCAAGGCTGCATTTGCTCTGGTAAACCAGTGATTCCTAGCCAGAACATAATCCAAAGAATACATACACCAGCAATCAGGAATCCCTTTACAAAATCAATAAAGTGTTCTCTGAAAGATAGCCTTTGAATAGCCACAGATGCAAAGGCTTTCTTTGTTGTATCCTTTCCCATCAATACGTACATGATGGCAGTCAAAGTTATGGTTGATAAAACAAAGAATAGGATGAGTCCTGTAGCAAACATCGAGCTTGGCCATGCAATTCCCATATTTTCGAGATGAAAACCTATTGCTGTTGTAGCCGTGAATATTGTTATCATAACTGCTCCAAGAATTGAGCTTATAGCGAATGTCTTCTTGTAGCTGAAAGCCTGTGTTTCAACAGCAATTCTTCGTGGTCTCAGCTTTTCTGGAACATAGCTATAAACAAGTAGCATGAGCGGAACAACACTCACGAGAAGAAATAGGGCACCAGTGAATGTAGCTATTACTTTGTTGAAGTAAATTTGGCTAGCAGGATTGAGTGAATGCTGTAACTGATATTCACCTTGTGTTCCTTCAATCAGCCAAGAGATCGCTTCTTCGATGACCTTACCATCCAATGCCTCAAAGACATGATCAGTCGGAGCTAGAGCCAATCGGTATGCAGTATGATTCTCAAATGAACCATAGGTCACCCCATCTACGGCACTCGCATTTCCTGTTGCGGTTCTAATGGCATTCAACGCATCTTCAGCAGTAATCATCTCATCAAACTCACCAATGGCAATCAGAAGATTGCCTGGAAAATCAACATATACTCCCAGATCCATCTGACCAATGTCACCGACAGCAGCATATGCCATTGGAGCCTCAGGGAAGTCCACAAGCTCTATAGCTACTCGGAATCCCAGAGAGTGCGAAAGAACACTATAGTTCTGGCTGTCGACACGGTCCCAATTGTCTTGGACATACTGAACAGCCGCATAGGCATCCTGCGCCATCTCTGCGTATTCTCCAATCAGAAAGGGTAGGGTGGAATCGCCATGTCCTGCGAGATCAACTGAAACAACAGTAAAGTTGCGACGTGCCAGTTCAATATTAAATGCATACATACCATCCTTTGAACCAGCTAATCCATGAAGTGTAAGAACTATAGGCATTGGGTTGAGTCTTACTCCGACACGGGGTTGGTATACTAAGAAATCTACAGGTCTTCCGGGAGCTCGCTCAATATTCACTCTCTCAACACTAAGCTCTCCCATTCCTCTGTCAACTGTCCAGGATAGGTAAAATGATGATGCTATTAGAATGGATAGTATGAAGATTGTGAAGTAGAGTGCGTCCCGTTTCATTAAGTTCACCGTTGGTTATTGTTTTGCAAACCTCTGTTTGACATAAAGGTGACGATTGGGTCCTTTATGAGATGGAGTCAGGCGATAGTTCCCATCGTCACTCTCGGTTTCTATCTAATAGCTAATTCCTAACTTCTTGGAGAGCTTATCGAGCATGTCCTTGGTCATGGCAGCGAGGTCATACTCCGGTTCCCATCCCCATTCCTCGCGAGCAGCACTATCGTCAAGTGAAGCTGGCCAGGACTCAGCTATTGCCTGTCTGAAGTCAGGAGCATAATCGACTTCGAACTCAGGTATATGTTTCTTAATCTCTGCAGCAATTTCTTCTGGAGCAAAAGACATTGCTGTAATATTGAAACTTCGGTGTTTCAATTTGCTTGCATCTGCTTCCATAAGATCGATTGTGCATTTTATACAATCGTCCATGTACATCATGGGAAGGTAAGTTCCTTTGTTGAGGAATGATGTGTATCGTTTGTTCTTGAGCGCCTCGTAAAAGATCTCAACTGCATAATCTGTAGTGCCACCGCCTGGGAGTGCTTCTGAACTGATGATGCCAGGATATCTCAGTGAACGAAAATCAACCCCATAGCGCTTGGTATAATATTCTCCCCACAACTCTATGAAGACCTTTGTAACTCCATATGCACTAGTTGGACGCATTATCACATCGTTCGGAGTGTTATTTCGTGGGGTGCTTGGGCCAAAAGCCGCAATTGAACTGGGAATCATCACTTGGTCTAATTCGAGTATTCGTGTGGCTTCAAGAATATTATATGCTCCCTCAACATTTGTGCTGAATGCTAATTGGGGATTCTTCTCACCCACCCCTGAGAGGACTGATGCATTGTGAATAATGATGTTGATATCGTTATCAACGAGCATTGAATGAATTTGATTCACATCAAGAATGTCGAGATGAAGATAGGGCCCATCTTCCGTAAGAATCTTCGGTGGTTTTTTTCTCCCAGATGCTATAACATTGTCGCCACCATATTTTTTACGTAGAGCTCCCACGAGCTCTGTGCCAATTTGTCCATATGAACCAGTTACTAGGATTCGCTTCATGATTCCTCAGTCCTCGTTACTCTGTTATGGAGAAGAGGCCAAAATTGCCTCGTTTTAAAGTTTCACCTTCACACAGTATTGTCAAAATAACTCCTGAAAATGTAGATTGTAAAGCATAAACAACAGATTGTGGTGTTTGATTAAAAATCTGCATAGGAACAAAATCAAAGTCTAGTGCTCAGTAAAATTGCTTCTTAGGGGAGCTTGTCAATAATATTTTCAAGACCGATAAGAGATGTTTTTAATGACGAGAAAGCATAAGGGTTAATTTTTCAGATAATTGTCTCTCTAACATTCTTCATCTGGGCGATATTCTCAATTCCTTAACTATCTCTATTGAATAAGTATGCCGTCTTCCACGAAGCAGTTCCTGGGCTATACCCATATCGAAGCGCTTATCGAATATTTCAGGGTACAGATGAACTGCAAAGTGTGGTTGAACTTGATATTAACATCTTTCTCCTAGTAGGTTTAATATTTCTTGTACTATTACAGATGATTATACCTTGGCGTCCACAACCAATCTATGATTTGGGTGGAAATCTCCCAGTTAATGCAGCAATTGTCTTACTTTGGTCTCAATATCTTGTTTCAATCGTTGTATCGATTCCGATATAGGAGTCAATTGTAGATAGCGGGATTCCCCTGGTCGGAATGTTATGGTCCCTGTAAGTCGCATTCTTGTCCCATCCATTACGAAGAAATTCCTCTGAGTAAAAATGATGAACTCAGTCCTATCTACATTGCACTCTGAAATATCTGAAAAAGTATTGAAGGTGCTCTTAGAATATCCCCAAGGAGCACCTACTCTCATTATACTTTAGACTTCTTTTCTTTGATTGCTGCCTGTGCAGCTGCAAGGCGAGCGATTGGTAGTCTGTAAGGAGAACATGATACATAGTCGAGACCTATCTCATGGAAGAATTCTACGGATCTTGCATCTCCACCGTGTTCACCACAAACGCCCAGCTTGAGATCAGGTCTTGTCTTTCTGCCCCTCTCAATAGCTATCTCCATTAGTTGTCCTACACCACGTTTGTCGATGCTCACAAATGGATCATTCCGCAGGATATGACGGTCAAGATATTCAGGTAGGAATGAATCAATGTCATCCCTACTGAAACCAAAGCTCATCTGGGACAAGTCGTTAGTTCCAAATGAAAAGAATTGAGCGCTTTGAGCCATATCTCCTGCGCGCATGCAGGCTCGTGGAATCTCTATCATTGTTCCATACAAATAGGGGATATCTACGCCAACCTCGTTCTTGACCTCGTTGTAGACTTTCTCAACTATGATTTCCATAGTCTTGAGCTCTGCGGCACCAATGGTGACTGGAATCATTATTTCAAGGTGGACCTTCTTGCCCTCCTTAATGAGTTCTGCACCTGATTCCAATATTGCTCGGACTTGCATCTCATAGATTTCAGGATATGTGATACCAAGACGCACTCCACGATGCCCCATCATCGGATTATTTTCGTGGATTTGCTCGCCTCTCTTGTGCACCTCCTCGTGTGTAATCCCAAGGGCGAGTGCAAGCTTCTCTTGACCAAACTTGCTCTGAGGAACGAATTCGTGTAGTGGTGGGTCAAGAAGTCGTATTGTGACAGGAAGACCATTCATGACCTCAAGAGTTGCCTTGATGTCATCTTTGACAAAGGGTGCGAGTTCCTTGAGTGCATGAAGTCTTTCTGAACGTGTGTTACTCAGAATCATCTTTCGGAGGAGAAATAATGGTTCATCACTGCCTTCTCCGTAGAACATATGCTCTGTTCTAAAGAGCCCAATTCCTTCAGCTCCGAAAGTTAGGGCTATTCTTGCATCTTCAGGAGTATCTGCATTTGCTCGTACTCCCAATCTTCTGTACTTATCGATGAGCCCCATGAACTCCTTTAGTCTTGGATTCTCAGTAGCTTCAATCATTGGCAACTCTCCATCATATACAAGACCTAATGTTCCGTTCAGTGTGAGAATGTCACCTTCTCTGAACATCTTGCCGCCAATCGTAACGGTCTTTTCATAGGTATTGATGTCGAGTCCTGTTGCACCAACGATACAGCACTTGCCCCAACCTCGTGTGACCAGTGCTGCATGGCTCGTCATCCCGCCTCGAGCTGTGAGGACTGCATTAGCAGCTCGCATTCCTTCGATATCCTCTGGTGAGGTCTCTTCGCGGATGAGTACAACCTTTTTGCCGCGCTTGTTCCACTCTACTGCAGCCTCTGAGGTGAAGACAATCTGACCTACAGCACCTCCTGGTCCCGCTGGAAGTCCTCTTGCAATGGACGTTGTATTAGCTTCTGCCTCTGAGTCAAGGATTGGGTACAATAGCTGCCCTAGTTGCTCAGGTGCAACGCGTAGGATAGCTGTGGGTTCATCGATGAATCCACTATGAAGCATATCCATAGCGATGTTAAGAGCTGCTGTTGCTGTCCTCTTTCCAACACGGTGTTGGACGAGGAACAACTTGGTCTCCTGAATAGTAAATTCTAGGTCAACCATGTCCTGTGTGTCTTTCTCAAGTGTTTCTCGAATCTCAACAAGCTCGTTGTACATTTCTG
Organism: Candidatus Thorarchaeota archaeon; assembly: GCA_016839275.1. Taxonomy (GTDB): domain Archaea; phylum Asgardarchaeota; class Thorarchaeia; order Thorarchaeales; family Thorarchaeaceae; genus SMTZ1-45. The sequence goes on along the minus strand of JAEOUM010000113.1, from coordinate 4,486 downwards.
GCATGCTCTCTTCAAGGGTTGGCAAATCCTTGCTCTGCTCGTTCTTACTCTCCTCATTCATGGCATTAGGAGTTCGTGTACCAGCGACTACGTCCTCTCCCTGAGCATTGATCAAGAACTCACCATAGAATTTGTTATCACCGGTTGCGGGATTTCTTGAGAATGCGACACCAGTTGCACTATGGTCGCCCATGTTTCCAAAGACCATCGCCTGGACAGTGCAAGCAGTTCCCCACTCATCAGGGATGTTCTCGATGCGTCGATAGGCAACAGCTCGAGCACCACCCCATGATTTGAAGACTGCACCTACAGCTCCCCAAAGCTGCTCGTAGGGGTCATCAGGAAATTCTTTTCCTAGTGTCTTTCTGACTGCATCTTTGAACTCAACACAGAGCTCTTTCAGTTGTTCAACATTAAGGCAAGTATCTGTCAAGCATCCGGCTTTCTTCTTCTTTGCCTCTAATAGCCGCTCCATCTGTTGTCGAATTCCATGACCTTCTTCAGGCTCAATCCCTGCAGCTTTTTCCATGACAACATCACTGTACATCATAATGAGTCTACGATACGAGTCGTAGACGAATCTTTCATTATTTGTGACTTCTACAAGTCCTGGAATTGTAGACGTAGTGAGGCCTACGTTCAAGACGGTCTCCATCATTCCAGGCATACTCTGACGAGCTCCTGACCGACATGAGACTAAGAGCGGATTCTTTGCATCCCCGAATTTCTTCTCTAGGGCTTCCTCAACGAATCTTAATGCCTCTTTTGCTTCTGCTTTGATCTCTTCACTCAAACCGCCTGTCTTCAGGTACATGTTACAGACTTCTGTTGAGATTGTAAAACCAGGTGGGACAGGCAATCCAAGAAGTGTTGCCCCAGCAAGTGAGGCTCCTTTCCCACCCAACAAATTCTTCATTTTATCATTACCATCAGCTTTTCCTGCGCCGAACTTGAAGACGTGTTTTCCTTCCAATTCTGTCATGTGACGTCAACTCACCTTTGGTTGCATTCGCATGTAATCGAAAACAATATTTGCTTTCTCTGACCCACTCGAATGAATGGTATGCAGCAATATAATCGTGAGGTTTGAACACCTCTGATATACTCGTTACTTTTCTGCATATTCATTAATAATCTGTCTATAGTGGCGTAGTAGTGCATACTCAGCCAATCCGAAATCCTTTTCCCAGAGTGAGATTGTCCTCACTGCTGACTGGCTATAAAGAGGCTTACCGTATGATTGACCTTACAAAGAATGAAGAGCAGCTCAAGCGAACTGTTGAACGCTGTCGAGAACGCAACATTATCATCCCCACATTCGAGCAGATGAAGGATCCGACAAAGATACCTGAAAAGATCAAAGGTGAACTCAAAGGAATCGGACTCTGGGATGTCGTTCCTCGGAATCTCTTCAGAATTACTTGGAAAAACGAACCACTTGAGAAAAGAGGTCAATTTCAGTCATTAGCTAACTACATGGAGATTCCCCCAGAGCTTACAGGTGTTGAAGCTCGAGTTATCGCACTTGTTGGCAAATGGTTCCCAACAGGAGCTCATAAGGTGGGAGCAACCTTCGGTTGTTTAGTTCCACCACTTGTAACAGGACAGTTTGACCCCACATATCACAAAGCTGTCTGGCCATCGACAGGAAACTATTGTCGAGGTGGTGCATATGATGCAGCTCTTCTTGCCTGTGAGAGTATAGCTATCCTACCTGAGGAGATGAGTCAAGAGCGGTTTGATTGGCTCAAGACTGTAGCTGGAGAGATCATAAAGACACCCGGTTCTGAGAGTAATGTCAAGGAGATTTATGATGAAGTTGCAAGACTCAAAGCGACACGTGAGAATGTCTTTGTGTTCAATCAGTTCTCTGAGTTTGGGAATTACCTCTTTCACTATGATGTGACTGGTCATGCTATGGAAGAAGTGCTTGAAAAGGAGATAGGAAAAGGCTCATACCGCGGTGTTTGCCTAACAACTGGTTCAGCTGGGACTATTGCTTGTGGTGATTACTTGAAGCAGGTCTATCCGGCTTCAAAGATAGCCGCAGGAGAGGCTGTACAGTGTCCCACACTATGGCTCAATGGGTATGGTGCACATCGTATTGAAGGCATAGGCGATAAGCATGTTCCTTGGATTCATAATGTCCGCAACACTGATCTAATCATAGCAATCGATGATGCTGATTCAATGAATATTATGAGACTCTTTAACGAATCAGAAGGTCGGAAATATCTCGCCAATGATGTCGGTGTGCCTGAAGAAGCAGTGTCAAAGCTAGGCCTCCTTGGAATCTCTAGCATTGCTAATCTTCTAATGAGTATCAAGTTTGCAAAATACTACGAATTGACCAAGGATGACGTGATTCTGACAGTATTTACTGACTCGATGGATATGTACCAATCACGGCTACGCCAGGCAAAAACAGCCCATGGTTCGTACTCAGTCCTAGATGGTGTGAAGGATTATCATGGTCACCTAAAGTCTCAGAAGACTGATTCTATGATTGAACTAAACCACTATGATAGAAAACGAGTCCATCACTTGAAATACTTCACATGGATTGAGCAGCAAGGATTTGAATTGGATGAATTGAATGCTCAGTGGTATGACTATCCTGCATATTGGGAACGCATTCAGAAGATGACTCCAAAGATTGATGCTCTAATTACAGAGTTCAATGAGAAGGTTGGGTTAATATGATCAAATCTCTATTAACCGTAGAGCATGCATAAACAATTAGTAGCAAAACTATCCGCAATAAGCTGAGAGGTTTAGACTACATTATCTGAAATAGTCAAGTCTGTAGAATAATGTTCAGCATATACAAGGAATAGAAAGTGAGATTAGTGTCCAATTATTCATTTTTCTATACCCCAGAAATCTGGACAATTGGATTATCTATTAGAGGAGACTAGCCATGAGATATCCCATAGTCCTATGTTGGTTCCTGATGGGGATCCTACTAGTCCCTGTGCTATCACCATATCCCTCTTCTCTATTAACAAACTCTCCTGAACTGTTGCCGTCTGGACAGATTGAGGGTGCGCAAGTAGAGAGTGCATCCATAGTAGATACTCAAACAGGTATTCTAAATCCAGTTTCAATCGAACATAATGCAGCGTCCGCAGGACCAACAACTTACACATATGAGCGCACTGATGTGACACCAACACCCAGTTCTGAGCTTCTCATACCAGCTGGACCAGTAGGTAATCTTCGGTCTGCAGACTGCACAGGTGGATATTTTTTGGTTGGGTCTGGCGGATCCACTAGTTTTGCCTCAGCTGCAGGGACCATTTCACTCTGGTTGAAATTCGACACTGCAGGTCCGAATGGTCGCTTCTGGGGACAGGAGGGCGATTTCGAAACCAGATGGTCTAGCAATCGACTAGTCCTTGATTGGGGTACTGACACGGCACTAACAGGCACAAAGTCCAGTTGGTTAGCTGACCATTGGTATTTTATCGCGATAACATGGGATCAAGCGACTAATACACTCGCTATCTATTGGGGTGATGAGGAAAATCAACCTGTCATGGACGCATCAACAAGCTCTTGGACTAGTTATGTCACAGGGCGGCTATCTCCGAACAATATAATGTGTTCGCGAGGAACAACAAGCTTCCATGTTGATGGTCATGTTGATGATTTTAGATACTACACTGTCCAGAGGAACATTGATGAGATTAGTAGCGACTATAACATCTCTCTGACAGGTTCAGAGGTCGATCTAGCACACTATTATCGGTTTGAGGATCTTTTAGATGACTCAGTTGGCAGTAGCAATCTTGTAGCTTCAGGCAGTTATTCATTTAGCAAAGATGTATTTTCAGGCGATGAGGGTTGGAAAGCAGAACACATTGAGGTCAATGTAAGAAACCTCGAACAACTCTATGCGTTGTATGGCTCTTTTGACACTGGAGTTCCGGGAACAGCAGCAGATTGGACCGGAGACGCTGCTTACTATCCAAGTGGTTGGCGGGCGCGAAGACAGATTGTTGATCAATTAGACATCCAGCGGGTTTCATATAACATGAGCTCTCCAAACTATATAGTTCTTGAGAACGAAGGTTATGATACGACATTAGCATACCGACATTATAACGGAACAAGAATCTACTGGTATCAAGATATAGACAATAGCCAGCAGAATGAGCTATTTGAACTGAGTATGAAATACCTCTACAGAAGGGGTCCTATTGGAGCTAATTATAGAGGAATTCTTGACTTCAGTTTTCAAATCTTGAATGGAACATCAATTCTATGGAACTTCTCTATCGATCCTACGAATATAACAGAGCATGAAATCTGGAATGAAATAAATTCAGCCGTCGTCGAGGTACCCGAAGGATTATCCACTTTTCAGGTGCGTGTATGTCTTTCTGTTAATACAAGTTCTAGCTATGTTGAAATTCCATACGATGATCCAGATTTGAATAACCTAACAGAAAATGGTAGATTCATTACATTGTGGTTAGATGAT